>NZ_CP047931.1:1500000-1762500 GCF_014280175.1 Synechococcus sp. A15-28 | reverse complement strand
GGCTTGTGATTTCGCCTCGCTCATAACCATTCTTCCAGATTCTCCCTTGTAAATCCTTTAAGGCGGTTGACTTGCGATCGATATCGATGAGGTGCTCAAAGTACATCCTGATGGCATTCGTTGGCGTCAGTCCAGCATCTTTCGTCCTCTTGCGAAGATTGATGCTGTCTGATGATGAATCGGCATCCCACTCTTGTTCTGCTGACTCGAGGAGATGTGCAAATTTGATATCATTCCTGTGCTCAGTCAGGAAGCTGGAGAGTGATTGCCTGGCATAGGGAAATAAAACCTCGCTGACGAAACTCACAGGGCACGTCGTCCCTTCGATGTCGAGAAGCAAATGGGTGATGGTCATGATTTCTAGGCCCTCGACCAATTGAGTTGAACCTCGAGCAGAAACTCAAGAATCTCGAGATGACGTTCGGCGTCGGCAAGTGTTCTCCCCCAGGCATACAAGCCATGCCCTGATACAAGAATCCCGTGGGATTGCGCAGGAAGGTGAGGCAAGAAGGCCTCCACCAACTCGTCCATGCATTGATTGTTGGCCACCACCGGAATATCGATTCGGGTCGCATGGGTTGTCACCCCTTCCAATCCCTTCAGCATTTCCCACCCCTCCACGGAAAGCTGACCGTTCGCTTGATGGTTTCGAGACAGCACCGTGGCCGGAATGGAGTGCGTGTGCAGCACTGCACCGGCATCGGTCTGCTCAACGACTGCCTGATGCAAGGCAGCTTCGGCGCTGACCCGTCCGCTGCCTTCCACGACCTCTTGAACTTCGTTGACCACGATCAGGTCATCAACCTCCAGTCGACCTTTATCCACTCCGCTGGGGGCCATCAGCAGCAGCAGTGGTTTCCTCTGTTGCACAACACTGAAATTGCCACCGGTGCCATCGCACCACCGCCGTTGATGCAGGCGTCGTGTCGTGCGAATCAGGGCAGACCTGATGCAGTTGCCGTCTTCCACTGGAAGCACCTCCTCCATCTTCTATACAGGAAACAGCCGCAGCTCTCCATTGACGCTTCCCCCCAGCCTTCGATGGACGGGAGATCATCTGGAGCTGCTGGATCAGCGTCGGCTGCCGCAAGAGGTTTGCTTTCTGCAATTACGTCACTGGCAGCACGTGGCCGAAGCCATCGCCACCATGGCGGTGAGAGGAGCCCCTGCCATCGGTGTTGCGGCGGCGTGGGGAGTCGTGCTGGCGGCCCAGGCCGGTGAGGATCTTGATGTGGCCGTCACGGTGCTCAAGTCCTCCCGCCCAACTGCGGTGAATCTCGGCTGGGCTCTGGAGCGGATGCGAACATCTGCGGCCGCCAAGGATCCCGTGGATCCACAAGCGCTGGCGGCGCTGGCAGCCGCTCTGGAAGCGGATGATCGCGCCCGCACACAGACCTTGGTGGACCATGGCGTTGGGCTTCTGAAGCCAGGAAGCCGCGTGCTTCACCACTGCCACACCGGGGCGATCGCCACCGCAGGGGTCGGCACTGCGCTGGGGGTGATCGCTGCGGGGCATGCGCGAGGGGTGGTGCGTCATGCCTGGCTGGATGAAACGCGGCCCCGTCTCCAGGGCGCGGCGTTGTCGGCCTGGGAACTGGGGTGTCTTGGGGTGCCCTGCACCGTGATTGTTGATGGTGCCAGTGGTCTTCTGATGCGACGCCAGGAGGTGGACGCGGTGCTTGTGGGATGCGACCGCGTGGCGGCCAATGGTGATGTTGCCAACAAGGTGGGGACCTACAACCTCGCCCTGGTGGCCCGGGCCCATGGCATTCCCTTTTACGTCTGTGCTCCCAGTAGCAGCATGGATCTCACCACACCCGATGGTGATGCCATCCCCATTGAGGAACGCCCGGAGGAGGAGATCACCCAGCACCGGGGCCAACGGCTGGCGGCACCGGGGGCGAAGGCCTGGAATCCCGCCTTCGACATCACTCCGGCCCATCTGGTCACGGCCTTGATCTCGGAGTTCGGCGTGATTTGCGCGCCCTATCGCGACGCCTTGCAAGCCTTGCCCCTGGATCGTCAGCTCTGACAGGTCGGGCACCAGTGGGTGCTTCGTCCTGACAACTTGTCCCGTTGAATCGGCGTGCCACAGCGCCGACAGGGCTCGCCTCCGCGGCGATACACCCAGGCCTGACCGCCGTAATTGCCGTTGACACCCTCCAGATCTCGGAAATCGCTGAACGTGGTGCCGCCGGCACCAATGCTGGCGGTGAGCACATCCACCAGGGACGAACGCAACCGCTCCAGCTGAGCAAGCGTGAGCCGTCCGGCTGGGGTGAGTGGTGGGATGCCTGCTGAAAACAAACTTTCATCGGCGTAGATGTTGCCGACACCGGCGACCAAGGCCTGATCCAGCAGTGCCGTTTTGATCGGGCGGCTGCTGTTCTTGAGGCGCTGTTTCAAATAAGCAGCGCTGAACTGCTCACTGAATGGTTCCGGTCCCAGGCGTGAGAGGCCCGGAATGCCGACGGTGAGCTCCACGTCGGGGGGAACCCACCACATTTCCCCGAAGCTCCGCACATCAACGAACCGCAGTTCGTCTCCGTTGGCGTTCCAGAAACGCACGCGGGTGTGGGTGCAGGGATCGCTGGGCTGCTCAATCCACTGGAACTGCCCGGTCATGCGCAGGTGAACGCCCCAGACACCGCGGTCTGGCTCCAGCGCTGCCATCAAGTACTTACCGCGACGGCTCCAGGTGCCGACTCTTGCTCCCGTGAGGCCAGACGTAAAGACGTCAACCCCACCAGGGCTGGCGATGGCTCGGGGGCGGCAGACCTCCAGGCGCTCAATTTCAAACAAAGAAAGACGGTCCGCCAGACCTCGACGAACCGTCTCGACTTCAGGGAGTTCGGGCAATGGCCTCAGGCCAGCTCGAGCTCAGCTTCGGAGAAGTTGTTGGTGTTCACACCACCGTCTGTGCCGTCGATGCCGGTGTAGTTGACCTTCTCAAAACGCACGACGACCGGGTAACGGATGCCGGATGTGTCGATCGATGCAACGGTGCCGACTTCGTTGAACCAGTAGGACTCTGGACGTCTGATGCGCACCTTGGCTCCGCGGGAGATCGCCATCGCTGGGCATGAAAGGGACTCGATTGGGAGCGTATCGCCTGGACTGGGACATGAACCGCCTGCGTCACAGAATGTCGTCCCGCCGCTCTGTGTGCTGCCCTTGACCAGTTCTGTTGTGCCTGAACCCCCCGCATTGCAGCTGGATCTGCCGGATCCGGACCGGGATGACATCAGCACGATGGAGTTCCTGGCCCGGTTGGAACAGGCCTGGGCGGTGTGTGATCGCTTTGATCTGCAGACGGAGATCTGGCGTGGCCGCATTCTCAAATCGGTCCGTGATCGGGAAAAACGCGGTGGCGAGGGCCGTGGTGCCGGCTTTCTCCAGTGGCTGCGGGAGCGGGAGATCAGCAAGACCCGTGCCTACGGACTGATCCAGCTGGCGGAATCGGCTGAAACCATGTTCAGCGAGGGGGTTCTGGAGGAATCCAGCGTCAACCAGTTCTCCAAGCGCGCCTTCATGGAAACGGCTCAGGCGGCCCCTGAGGTTCAGCTGATGATCTCGGAAGCAGCCAATGAAGGGCAGGACATCACCCGCAAGCAGGTGCGTCGGCTGACCGATGAATTCACCGCGGCCACAAGTCCGCTGCTGCCTGAGGAGATCCGCCAGCGCACCCAGGAGAATCTGCTGCCGCCCAGGGCGGTGGCTCCACTGGTGCGTGAGCTGGCCAAGCTGCCGGAGCCCCAGCAGGAGGATCTGCGCAAGGTGCTGCGGGATGAGCCTGAACTGGATCGGATCAAGGACGTCACCAGCACGGCCCGCTGGATCACCAAGGCCACGGAGTCCGGTGTGGCTGTCCGGGCGTTTCAGCAGGGAGAACTGGATCTGGAGAAGGCAATGCAGGAAGCGCAGCGTCTGGATGCTCTGGGGCTGCTGGCGGATGCCGTGGGGCAGGCCCAGGCCCTCGAGGCTGCTGTGCTGAAGCTGCACACCTCCTGGCGACGGCTTGGAGGGCTTCAAGAACGGCTGTGGGTGGAAAGCGGCAGCAGCACGCCCTATCTCAGGGATGTGCTGAATGCCCTGCAGTCCCTCAGCGGTGCCACGTTGCGGGTGTCTCTCGGAGAGTTGGCCGGAGGGAAGAACGTGCGATTGCAGCTGGTGGAGGAAGCCCCGGATCAGTTGGAACCACCTCCCCTGGCCTGACGCCAGATGTTGTGGCCGTTACGCTGGGGCCACTAGATCTGGTGGTTGTGGATTCGCTTGAGACCGCTCTCCACACCCATTTCGGTTGGTCTCGTTTCCGGGCGGGTCAGCGCCCCGTGGTGGAAGCCGTCCTGAGCGGACGGGACGCGCTGGCTGTGCTGCCCACCGGAGGGGGAAAATCACTCTGCTACCAGCTTCCTGCTCTGATCAGAGAGGGGCTGGTGGTGGTGATCTCACCCCTGGTGGCACTGATGGAGGATCAGGTCCTCCAGCTGAGCCGACGCGGCATCGCTGCCGCCTGCCTCCATGCCGGCCTGGATCCAGGCCGACGTCAGCAGGCGATGGCGGCGCTGCGGGATGAAAGCCTCCGGCTGCTGTATCTGGCCCCGGAGCGCCTGCAGGGAGAGGCGACCCAACGCATGCTGGAGACCCATGCCGCCGAGGGGCGCCTCGTGGCTCTGGCCGTGGATGAAGCCCATTGCATCAGCGCCTGGGGCCACGATTTCAGGCCCGACTACCGCCGTCTCGGTCTGATTCGCCGCCTGTGTCCCGGCGTGCCCATGTTGGCGCTGAGTGCCACGGCTGCACCTCGTGTACGGGCCGACATCCTGCGGCTGCTGGACCTGCGGAGTCCGTTGGTGCAGGTGAGCTCCGCTCGGCGGGAGAACCTCCGTTATGCCATGCAGCGTCGGCCGCGGGATCCAATGCCTCAGGCGCTGGATGCCCTGGAACAGTCCCGTGGTGCCGCGTTGATCTACGCCCGCACCCGTCGATCCGTGGAGCATTGGGCGGAGCGCCTGCAGAGCCAGTCCGTGGCGGCTACTCCGTATCACGCTGGTCTTGATCCGGCCACGCGTCAGACCGCACTGACGCAGTTCCTGGAGCAAGAGAGGCCTGTCCTGGTGGCCACGGTGGCCTTTGGCATGGGTGTCGATCGCGGTGATGTGGGTCTGGTATTGCATCTGGACCTGCCCGCTACACCGGAGGGATATCTCCAGGAGTCCGGCAGGGCCGGGCGGGACGGTCTGCCGGCCCGCTGTCTGGTGCTCTTTTCCCCGGGAGATCGCACCAGTCTTGGCTGGGCGATGCAGGCGGCCGCCGGACGGGGGGGCAACCCTGATGAGCGGCATCGCTTGGATCTGGCCCAGCAGCAATTGCGACGGATGGAGGCGGTGGCTGAAGGAGAGATGTGTCGTGAGCAGGCATTGCTGCTGGCGGTGGGCGAGCTGGTGGGTCCCTGCGGGCGCTGTGATCGATGCTGCTCCTCACCCAAGCGAAGGGATTGGTCACGCCAGGCCACAACGCTGTTGACGCATCTGGTTGATCTCGATGGCACCGATATGCGCCGTCTCGGCGAGCACCTGGCTCTCCACGAAACCGGTCAGGGGGAGCGCTGGACCTGGTTGGCTCGGCGTCTTGTTCAGGAAGAGCTCATCCGTGAAAGCAACGACGGCGTCCAGCGGCTGCAGCTGCGGGACAGCGGTCGCCGTTACCTGGAGCGACCTTGGCCTCTCGATTTCGCCGCCTGAATCAGGCCCTGGCCTGACAGCGGTCCTTGATCAGATCCTTCTCAAAACTACTCTTGGGTGAAGCCCATGTCTTCCAGCTGCCATCAGCGCCGGTGGCATTCAGTTTTTTGGCGTCGCAGTTCACCGCCAGATAGAGCGCCTGGCCTTCAGCATTCAGGCTCGGCACCACCTGGCTGCCTCCCATGGGCTGCCAGTTAGCCCAATCCACCTGCAGTGGGCCATAGGTGCGCCAGTCAGCGCCCTTGGCCACAACGGTGGCGGCTTGCGGCTGAGCCTTTGGTTTGCTGTTGATCCTGGCCTGCGTTGATGTGCTGGTGGGTTGGGGTTGAGGCTTGACCTTTGGCTTGGGCTTTGCCATGGCCACGGGCTCCGCCTTGGCCATGGGTTGTTCCGGCGCTGTCAGGTACAGCCTGGTGCCCACAGTCACCTTGTTAGGATCGCTGATAGGATTGATGTCGATCAGGGTGGCAACGGGCAGTTCGTAAGCCCTGGCGATCTGGGTGAGGGTCTGCCCGCGCCCAACGGTGTGCTCCCTGGCGCCTGGGGTCACCTGGATCGGTGCCGGCTTCGGCTTGGGTTGAGCGATCACGGCATTGCTGGGCAGCTTCAGGGTCTGTCCGAGCTCCACATGGTTGGCGTCGCGCAGGCCGTTCACGAGCATCAGATCCCTGCTGCTGACCCGGTAGCGGGCCGCGATGTCGTCCAGGGTGTCTCCCCGTTGAACCCTGTGGCGCCCTGGGCCAGCACTCACCCGCGGTCCAGGAACCTCAAGGCGGCTGCCGGCTTCCACGTGATCGGCATTGCGCAGTCCGTTCTGTCGCATGAGCTGGCGGGTGCTCACGCCGTAGCGATCAGCGATGTCGGAGAGCGTCTCACCCGATTGCACAGTGATCGTTGCGGCCGTCGCCGACAGCGGGAGAAGAGCCGTCAGTACGAGTACTCCAAGCCCTTTGCAGCCCATGCAACTCCAGCAATTGCTCGAAAGATACGGTGCCTGCGCCAAAGTGCCAGTCCCCCTAGAGCGACTGCAGTGGCAGGGAAGTTCGGGATTGCTGTCCCGTCATCCAGCCAGCCGCCTCAGCAGGTTGAGATCCACGCCGTAGGGGGGATAGCGCAGCTTGAAATCCAGGCGGAAGGGCCGTCTCAGCACAGCCTTGGCATGGCTGAAGGTGTCGAACCCAGCCTGCCCGTGGTAGCTGCCCATGCCGCTGCCGCCAACGCCTCCGAAGGGCAGATCCGGCACACCTGCCTGCATCACCACATCGTTAAGGCAGACGCCACCGGAACTGGTGGTCTCCAGCACCTGCTGCTGCTGAGATTCATTGCCACCGAACAGGTAGAGCGCCAGGGGCTTCGGCCCCCGGCGGATCTCGGCCAACGTCTGGGGGAGGTCCACCAACTCCAGCACCGGCAGCAGGGGGCCGAACAGTTCATCGGCCATCAGGGGATCCCGACGGTCGTTCACCCGAATCACCGTCGGAGCGATGCGCCGCTGATCACGGTTGATCTCTCCGCCGATCAGGACGCGACCCTCCTGCTGCGCCTGGTCCAGCAAAGCCTCCAGACGTTGAAACTGACGGTCGTTGACGATGCAGGCGAGCTGCTCGGACTCCAGGGGATCGCTCCCGTACATCTCGGTGCGGGCTATGGCCATCGCCTCCAGCAGGGCTGCCTTCAGCCCCGGCTGCACCAGCAGGTGATCCGGTGCGATGCAGGTCTGGCCGGCATTGAGCCCCTTGCCCCAGATCAGCCGTCGTGCGCTCACCGTCAGATCAGCTCCGTCCAGCACCAGGGCAGGACTTTTCCCGCCGAGTTCCAGCGTCACCGGGGTGAGATGGGCGGCAGCCCCTTCGAGCACCTTGCGCCCGATGGCGCCTCCGCCGGTGAAGAAGATGTGATCGAACGGCAGAGCCACCAGCGCCGCTGCGACGGCTCCATCCCCGAGTTCAACCCGAACCACGTCAGGGTCGAAGTGCTCAGCCATCAGACGGCTGATCAAGGCCGCGACGGATGGCGCATGTTCGGAGGGCTTCAGCACCGCGGTGTTTCCAGCGGCGAGGGCGCTGATCAAGGGCTGAAGCGTCAGGGAGAAGGGATAGTTCCAGGGACCGATGATCAGGACGCAGCCCAGGGGCTCTGGGATGACATCAGCCCGTCCAGGACGTTGAGCCAAGGGGACCGGGACGCGCCGGGGCCGCATCCAGCGGCGCAGTTGGCGCTGGGCCAGCTTCAGTTCCTGGCGCAACGCGACAATTTCGAAGAAGGCTTCGGTGGGTGGCTTGCCCAGATCCGCCGCCAGGGCTTCGAGCACCTCCTGTTCGTGTTGATCGAGCAGCTCGCTGAGGCGCTGCAGTTGCTCCTGTCGCCAGGTGGCGGCTCGGGTCAGACCTCGCCCCACGCTGTCCTGCATGGGTTGAAGTTCGTCGATGGACAGGGGCACGGGGCTGACGATTAGGCCCGTCGGGTCTAGCAGTGGTGCAGCGGCATCCGGGGGATGAGCCAAACCATGCCGTGGTGGACCGGCACGGTTATCTATCAATTGATCGTTCGCAGCTTCGCCGATGGCAACGGTGATGGCATCGGCGACTTCAAGGGTGTGGCCTCGCGCCTGCCCTATCTGCGTTGGCTCGGGGTGAAGACCCTCTGGCTCACACCGATCTACCCATCTCCGTTGCGGGACGGTGGTTACGACATCACCGACTTCAGGGACATTCACCCCGAGCTGGGGGATCTGGCGTCGTTTCACCGTTTTCTGACGGCTGCCCACAGCCAGGGCATGCGGGTGATTCTCGATCTGGTGCTGAATCACACCAGCGACCTGCACCCCTGGTTTCAGCGGGCCCGCTGGGCCCCCAAAGGCAGTCCCGAACGGGATTTCTACGTCTGGAGTGACGATTCATCCCGCTACAGCGATGCTCCGGTGCTGTTCCGTCATTTCGAAGCGTCCAACTGGGAGTGGGACCCGGTGGCGGAGCAGTACTACCTGCATCGCTTCCTGCGCCATCAGCCCGACCTGAACTACGCCAACCCGTTGGTGCAGGAGGCCATGCTCGAGGTGGTCGACTTCTGGCTGGAGCGTGGGGTCGATGGTTTTCGCCTCGATGCGGTGCCGTTTCTGTTTGAGGAGGAGGGCACCCGTTGTGAAGGGCTGCCGGACACCCACGCCTTCCTGCAGCGCCTGCGGGCCCGTGTGGATGCGGGGGGACGCGACGTGCTTCTGCTGGGGGAAGCGATCCAACCGGTGCAGGAGGCAGCCCCCTACCTGGCGGAGAACGAATTGCATGGCGCGTTCAACTTCGCGCTGACGGCCCATCTGTTTGCGGCCGTGGCTTCCGGCAGCACCCGCCAGCTGGGAGCTTGCCTGGATGAGGCGGAACAGGCGGTGCAGGGACCGCGCTGGGCCCTGCCGCTTCGCAACCACGATGAACTCTGGCTGGGGGATGGGCACCTGATCCCCGATGACGTGATCCAGTCGATCCGGGTGGGATTACCTCAGGGGCAGGGGCACTGGCTCAACTGGGGCATCAACCGTCGCCTGGCGCCGCTGCTCAATGGCGACCCCCGCTCCAACCGCCTGCTCCATGGCCTGATTTATAGCCTTCCCGGTATGCCCTGCCTTTACTACGGCGATGAGCTGGGGATGGGGGACTGGCCGGGGTTGCGGGATCGGGATCCAAACCGCACGCCGATGGCCTGGACGCCTGCCCGCAACGGGGGCTTTTCCTCCGCTCCTGATCCTTTGCTGGTGCTTCCTCCGATCACGGCTCCCGGTTACGACTATCGGGTCGTGAACGTTGAGGTGCAGAAACAGCTGCCAGGTTCCCTGCTGAACTGGCACCGGCGCATGCTCACCTGCCGGCGTCTGCTGCCGGCCCTGCGCCATGGATCATTCCAGCTGTTGCCGTGCAGCCATCCGGGTGCCCTGGTCTACGTCCGTGCCACAGAGGCCATGACGGTGCTGGTGGCGGCCAATGTCACCGCCGCCGGCGCCTCCTTCAGCCTGGATCTCACGGCATGGGAGGGGTTGCGGACCCGTGAGGTGATGTGGGGCTGTGAATTCCCGCTGGCCAGCCAGGAGTGGTTTGTGAATCTGTCTCCCTATGGCATCAACTGGTGGTTGATCGGTGAAGTGGATGCCGCTGTGCCCGTGAGCTGATCCAGTCGCTCGTCCACCAGCGGTTGCAGCCGGCGGGCCTCCTTCAGATCCACCATCGCCATCCGGCAGCGCCGGGCGAGAACATCGCTGGCGCTGCGGGCGTGCTCCCGCTGGATGGCGTGATCAATTTCTCCCTGGCAAAGGGGGATCACGCCGCTCAGCGGTTCGCGCTGAACCGGATCGATGCCAGTGATCAGCGGCAGGGCCTGCAGGCCATGGTTGCTCTGCAGGTGAGCGATCTGTTGATCCCTCATGGCCCCGTCTGGCAGCAGATCCTTCAGTTCGATGGCCTGCTCCCTCAGCCGCTGAAGCGTTTCTGCAGGGCTCGCCGCGCTTCCCAGCAGTGGGAGGGGTTGCGGCGCATCGAGGGGACGCCCCAGCTGGGTGGCGACCGCCCGCAGGGTGTCGTTGGCCATGGGACGGCAGGTGGTCCACTTGCCGCCCATCACACTCACCAGTCCACAGGGCAGCTGCTCCACCTCGTGCTCGCGCACGACGCGGCTGCTGTCGAGGCTGTCCCCCGCCGGGCGGAGCAGCGGCCGACCTCCGGCCCAGCGGCTGGTCACCGTGGGCGTGGCCAAGGCAGGGAACCATTGGCGCACGTAGCCCAGCAGATAGGCCTCCTCCTCGTCCGTGGGAGAGGTGGCCGCATCAATGGCGCAGGGGGCATCGGTGGTTCCCACCAGGGTGCTGCCGTGGAACGGCAGCATGAACAGCACACGGCCATCCGCTGTTGACGGCACCAGCAGCCCCAGTCCTCCGGGACAGAGGTTCTGCTCCAGCACGAGATGGCAGCCACGGCTGGTGAGCATGCGCGGGGCTGCCTGTGGATCGGCCAGCTGGCGCAGCGAATCAGCCTGGATTCCGGTGGCATTGACGATCACCCCAGCGGTCCAGCGCTCCTGCAGGCCCGCCTCGGTTTCGCTGATGGCGGCCTTGAGACGCCCATCGGCAGTCCGCTCGAATCCCACCACTCGGCAGCGGGTCCGCAGGATGGCGCCCCCCTGCTCGGCGGTCAGTGCCAGCAGCAGATTCAACCGGGCGTCATCGAATTGCCCATCGCTGTAGGCGACCCCACCACGGCCGGGTTTCAGCATCGGCAGGGACTCCTGCAAGGCGTCACGGCTGATGCCACGGCTGCGGCCGATGCGTTGCTGGCCGGCCAGAAGGTCGTAGAGCCCGAGCCCCGCCTGGTAGTACAGCTGGCCCCACAGCGTGTCGGTGGGCAACACCAGCTCCAGTCGGCGGGCGAGAAACGGGGCCTGCGCCAGCCAGTGACCACGCTCCAGCAGGGCTTCCCTCACGAGTTGCAGCTGGGCCAGGTCGAAGGTCTTGAACGCCAGTTCGAGGTAGCGGACCCCGCCATGGAGAAGCTTTGTGCTGCGGCAACTGGTGCCACCGCCGATGTCGCCGGCATCCAGCAACGCCACCTTCAGCCCCCGCCGCACGGCCTCCATGGCCACGGATGCCCCGCTGGCACCAGCGCCGATCACCAGCAGGTCAACGTTGTGATCAGCCATGCCAGCCCAGGCTGCGGTTCACGGCGTCATTCCAGCGGTCACGCAGATGCCTGCGCCGCTCGGTGTTGATCTGCGGTTCGAAACGCTGCACATCGTCCTGCCGGTGGGCGGCAATGGCGGACAGGTCGGGGATCAAGCCGCATTGCACACCAGCAAACAGCGCGATGCCACGGGCAGTGCTTTCCAGGTTCCGGGGGCGGCGCACCGTCAGGCCGGTGCTGTCCGCCTGCGCCTGCAGCAACGGATCGGATGCGGCAGCCCCGCCATCCACCGCAAGCTCTCCCAGGCCGTGGCCAAGGGCCTCCTCCGCCAGCTCCACCAGGGTGGCCACCGACAGGGCGATGCCATCCAGGGCCGCTCGGGCGATGTGGCCGCGGCTGCTGTCCCGGGTGAGCCCCACCAGCACTCCGCGGGCCTGGGGGTCCCAGTGAGGAGTCCCCCAGCCGGTGAAGGCGGGCACCAGCATCACTCCGCCGCTGTCCGGCACCGATTGCGCCAGGGCATTCACCTCATCGGCCTGGTCGATGATCTGCAGACCGTCCCGCAG
Organism: Synechococcus sp. A15-28; assembly: GCF_014280175.1. Classification (GTDB taxonomy): domain Bacteria; phylum Cyanobacteriota; class Cyanobacteriia; order PCC-6307; family Cyanobiaceae; genus Parasynechococcus. Next base: position 1,750,533 of record NZ_CP047931.1, on the reverse strand, counting down.
CCACTGCACCACGGTTCCTGCGTTGAACAGGCTGCCCTCAAGGCAGTAGGTGGGGGTGCCGTCCGCATCGGTCCAGCCGAGGGTGCTGAGCAGTCCGGCGTTGGAGCGGCGGATGCTGTCGCCGGTGTTGATCACCAGAAAGGCTCCGGTGCCGTAGGTGCATTTGGCTTCGCCGGGCTGCAGGCAGAGCTGACCAAGGGTCGCGGCCTGCTGATCACCGAGAAGGGCCTGAATCGGCAATCCAGCGAAGGGGAGGTCCGCTGCGATGTGCCCGAACTCTCCGCGGCAGGGCAGCAGCTCGGGTAAGGCGCTCCCAGGCAGACCTGTCTGCTCCCGGAAGGCATCCATCCAGCAACGCTGCTCCAGATCCATCAGCAGCGTGCGGCTGGCATTGCTCATATCGCTCCCGTGGCGTTGCCCCGCGGTGAGGTTCCAGAGCAGCCAGGACTCCACCGTGCCGAAGCACAGATCGCCCTGGGCCGCAGCGGCTGCCGCCTCGGAGTGATGCTCGAGCATCCAGCGGATCTTGCTGGCGCTGAAATAGGGATCCAGCAGCAGCCCCGTGCGCCGGCACCAGGCGTCTTCGAGGCCGTCTGTTTTCCACCCTTGGCAGATGTCCGCCGTGCGGCCGTCCTGCCAGACCAGGGCTGGACCGCAGGGAGCGCCACTGCTGCGTCTCCAGAGCACGGTGGTTTCGCGCTGATTGGTGATGCCGCAGCTCACGACCGCCCGCCGTTGCTCCTCAGCGAGCTGCTGGTGCAGATCCTGCAGCGCCTTTCGTTGGCTGTCCCAGATGTCGCCTGGATGTTGTTCCACCCAGCCATCGGCGGGGTACTGAATGGGCAGGGGGGCCGTCGCACTGGCCACGAGGCCACCCTTGGCGTCAAACACCACTGCGCGGGAACTGCTGGTGCCTTGATCCAGCGCCAACAGGAGAGGCTGATCTGCCATGGCCGACTCGTTTCTTCCCTGCTAGCGAGGGGATCGCTGCCTGGAAAGGTCATGGCGTCCTCCACCCCCTTCCACGACCCTCCGGCCTGGGTGGCCGATGCCGTGATCTATCAGATCTTTCCGGATCGATTCCGTCGCAGCGGGCAGGTGACGGCCCAGCGGCATCTGGAGCTGAAGCCCTGGGGCAGTGATCCCCGGGAGCAGGGCTTTCAGGGGGGGGATCTCTACGGGGTGATCGAGGCGTTGGATCAGCTGCAGGCCATGGGGATCAGCTGTCTGTACCTGACGCCGATCTTCAGCTCCGCCGCCAATCATCGCTATCACGCTTACGACTACTTCGAGGTGGATCCCCTACTGGGGGGGAATGCCGCTCTGGATGCATTGATCGACGCGTTGCACCAGCGGGGCATGCGGTTGGTGCTGGATGGTGTGTTCAACCACTGCGGCCGTGGCTTCTGGGCCTTCCATCACCTGGTGGAAAACGGCCAGGACTCGCCCTACCGGGATTGGTTTCATGTGCATCGATGGCCTGTCCAGCCCTATCCGGCGGAGGGCGAGGACTGCGGCTACGACTGCTGGTGGGCCGTTCCCGATCTTCCCAAGTTCAACCACGGCAACCCCGCGGTGCGGGACCACCTCCTGGAGGTGGGGCGCTTCTGGCTGGAACGGGGCATCGATGGATGGCGTCTGGATGTGCCCGCCGAAGTGCCGGCTGAGTTCTGGGTGGATTTCCGGCGGGTGGTGCGGGACGTCAACCCTGACGCCTGGATTGTTGGTGAGATCTGGGGTGATGCCCGGGTCTGGCTGCAGGGCGAGCACTTTGATGGGGTGATGAATTACCGCCTTGGCTGGAGCAGCCTCGGCTGGGTGGCCGGAGATCGGTTGCGGCAGGGCTATCGCAATCCGGAATATCCGCTCAATCCCCTCAGCAGCGAGGAGTTGATCGAGATCTGGAACACCACCTCAGGTTGGTACCGGCCAGCTGTTAACCGAGCACAGATGAATCTGTTGGACAGCCACGATGTGCCGCGGGCGTTGCACAGCCTCAACGGGGATGTGAAGGCTCTGAAGCTTGCCCTGTTGCTGCTCTTCCTGCAGCCAGGGGCCCCTTGTGTGTATTACGGCACTGAAGCGGCGCTGGCGGGTGGTCCTGATGCTGAGCTGTCAGGAGGCCCGGAACCCGCCTGTCGTGAAGCCTTCCCCTGGGAACAACCCTGGGCAGCGGATCTGAGCCCCACCATTACCGGCCTGGCTGAACTGCGGCGAAACCACCCGGAGCTCACCCGTGGTGATCTGGTCTGGGAATCGATCGGACCTGACGGGTTGTTGGGGAGGGCCCCTGGTGGATACAGCGTCTTGGTGAACCGCAGCCCTACGACCTCCATGGCGATTGAACCAGGAGCATCCACGATCTGGAGCTCTGGCGTCTGCGACGGGTCCCTGGAACCGCAATCAGCGGTGGTGCTCTTGCAGGGATGAAAGCCCTTGTCGAGACTTGAACTCGAGACCTCTCCCTTACCAAGGGAGTGCTCTACCGCTGAGCTACAAGGGCATGTGGAGGATGGGCCGGGTTGGATTTGAACCAACGTAGGCAGAGCCAGCGGATTTACAGTCCGCCCCCATTAACCACTCGGGCACCGACCCGAACCACACCGCAAGAACTTACCAGCCAGTGTGACGCTCACGATCGAATCGATACGATCAGCCCAGCTGAAACCGGCCTGCGGCCATGCACCTGCTGCTGCTGAACGGACCCAACCTCAATCTGCTGGGCCAGCGGGAGCCAGGGATCTATGGCAGTGGAACGCTGGCATCGATCGAAGACGGCCTGCGGCAGGAGGCCGCAGCAGCTGGGGCTGAACTGGATTGTTTTCAAAGCAATTTCGAGGGGGCCCTCGTGGAACGGATTCATCGGGCCATGGGGACGAGCCAGGGGATCCTGATCAATGCCGGCGCCTACACCCACACCTCCATCGCCTTGAGGGATGCTCTGTTGGGGGTGGCCATTCCGTTTGTAGAGCTGCATCTGAGCAACACTCATGCCCGTGAAAGCTTTCGCCATCGTTCTCTTCTGGCAGACCGAGCAGTTGGGGTGGTGTCTGGCTTTGGACCGATGAGTTATTCCCTGGCGTTACAGGGCCTGCTTCATCACCTTCAATAGTCCAAATGACGGTTAATAGTCCTCAGAAAAGCGTCGCTTCGATTCGTTGGCTGAAAGCACCCACCAGCTGGAGTTGGGTGGAGCAAGCGAATGCAAGACCGATGGAGGTTTTGATCGATCACGCCCATTGCGAGCGCAAAGCAGCCGGTTTTGCGACCCAGTTGATGTTTCGTTATCTCTGTGAACCTGGGCTGGGAGAAGTGCTCAGTCCACTGGCACGGGAAGAGCTTGAGCATTTTGAGAAGGTGCTTACGTTGTTAAAACAGCGTGGGCGTTATTTAGAGCCTTTGTCGGCTTCTCAATACGGCGCGACTCTTTCAAAGAGGGTGCGAAAAGAAGAGCCTTCAAGAATGCTCGACTCATTTCTGGTGGCTGGGTTGATTGAAGCTCGGTCCCATGAGCGAATGGCATTGTTGGCTGAGCACAGTCCAGATTCTGAGCTCCGTTCTTTATATGCCGATCTGTTGGCAAGCGAGGCGCGACATTTTGGTGTGTATTGGAATTTGGCGGAATCTCGTTGGCCTAGAAGCGTCCTGATTTCGCGATTGAAGACGTTGGCTGTTGAAGAAACAAAAGCCTTGGAAGGTACTCTTGAACACGCTTCACACGTGCGAATGCACTCTCCGGGGGTGGTAGAAAAACGCTGCAATACTGCGATTGATTAGTTTTTAGATTATCAATAAAAATATCAATAAAAAACCAGGATCTCGTTGAGATCCTGGTCAAGAAGAGTGATTTGCGTGAGGAGAGTAATTATTTACTCATCAGTGAAACCCTGACTGACTTCAATGATGCGACCATCTGGATCCTTCAACCATGCTGTCCTCCAACCAGGGATGAAAGCATCAAAATCAAGGGGGCCAAGGGTGAGATTGAGTGGGCTAATCTCACTTAACTTTTTGTCAACATCGTCGACTTTGAATGCAAGATGTCGGAAACCGGGAAAGGTGTACCCGTCATTCTCTGCGTCCGGCAATGGCGAGTCGCCGTCAGCAGCAAAAAGCTCTAGATAGAAGCTTGAATCAGCCATTTTGATAAAGATAATCTCTTTACCATCTGGTAGTTTGGCAACGCGAGCTCGGCGAAAGCCAAAATTCCGGCAGTACCAATCCTCCGTGACCTTCTGGTCTTTGCAGGTGATAGCAAGTTGAGAAATAATTTGAAGCATGTTAAGTCAGGCAACGGATCCGTCGGGATACTGAGTCATTCCTGCGAAGTGGATTTGAATCCGACCCTCGTCGTTAAGCACCCAGCTATCTGCGAAGCGCATTTTTGCCTCGCCACCGGGCGTTTGCATCGTGATGGCTTCAACGATCATCAAAGTGGTTGGATTTTCAGTTTCAGCCCAGAAGGCAATTTCTGTATCCAAACCTTCAATTCCAAGAATGCCTTGGAAATGAACCTCTAATTCTTTGCGTCCACGAAAGTATTTTGGGGTCTTCTCAAAGCTTGAAATCAATAGCCCGTCATCTGCATATTGAGCCAAGAGGCCATCAATGTCTTTCTTTAGAATAAGATTAATGTGTTCGCGGTACAAATTGCCGAGTTTGCTGTCAGGAACGTTTTTCATGATTTGAGAAAAGAAGTGTTGATGATCTGTTTAGAGGGTTGGCTTAGAGTTTGCAGGATCCAGGCTCATATGTCATGAAGTTCACGACATATTTAGAAACTCCCAGCGAACCATCAGCCTGACGATGGACCTGCCAGGTTTGGTCAGCATCCATCATCAGACGAATACTGCGGGCTTCAGGAGCATTCCAAATGCTGGCATGCCAATTCACAACAACATGTGCTTCGCAACCACCATCATCTTGGTTGGTTATGTCAGCAATTTTGAGCGTATGTTCTTCATCAAAGAAGATTTTAATAACGTTGTTATACCAGCCTGAGTAACCCTCAAATCCTTTTACAGTCGCTTCTGGGAACACAAGTTGAACGTCTTCTGTCAACAGTGGTCGGAAGCTTTCTAGAGGAGCGTGAATGTCAAGCAATCGGTACCAATTGGCAGCAAAAGACCAGAGTTCAGGATGAGTAATCATGATGAGAGTGATGGAAGGATGATGAGTTTATTTATTGACCGCAATGGACTCCAACCAGTTCTGGGTGGATATCGCCATCCAGAACTAGGTTAATTAAGTAAGGGCCATTGTGGCCTAACATCCTGTCGATCGCACCATCGATTTGATCTGGTGTTTCGACAGATTCAGCTTTTACACCCAGGCCAATAGCAATGTCGTGGAATTTAACCTGTGGGTTTGATAAATCAAACGCTAATGGGAATTCACGTCCCTCGATGCCGCGTTCTTTCCAGAACTGTGTGATATTGGCTTGAAGCAGGCGATAGGAGCGGTTTTGGCAAACAACAAACTTTGTATTGACGCCATGTCGAGCTGCTGTCCATAAGGTTTGGATGGTGTACATGCTTCCGCCGTCACCAGAGAAAGCAATTACACATCGTTCTGGATGAGCCAATTTTGCTCCAATTCCTCCAGGGAAGCCTGTTCCAAGGGATCCACCCCTGGTCATCATGCGATCGCCGCGTTTCTGGCCGGGAAAATATTTGCTGACAGGAGGTGAATTGGTCAGTGCCTCATCAAAGATAATCGTATCTTTGGGGGCTTTCTCTGATAGCTTTTTAATAAATGGACCTGAACGCATAAAGACTGATTTACCGTCAATCTTTGGATTATTTAAATCGTCTGGAATCCCATAAGTTTTGTCTACATTATTGTTGACGACAGGAGATTCTGATTCAAGTTTTTTGCGGCGCGCCTGTGAGGTGGTATGCCAGTCAGAAGGAAGTTGCTTGACCATTGGCAGCAATGTTTTTAAGACTGCTCCTGGTTGAGAAACATACGAAATGTCGACTCGGTGGTTTTTGGCAATATTGTTGACGTTGGTATCGATATGGACGATTTTTGCGTCGTCATTAAAGATATTGCCCAAGTCTGGAAAGACTTCAGGGAGTAAGTAACATCCTAGGGCAATGCACAAATCACATCCTTTTGTGATGGGCAAACTCGCGCTCCCAAACATATGACCTGTACTGCCATAGTTGAGAAGATGATCATCTGGGAAGTTAATTTCGCCTCCATCTGCAGAATAAACCTTGGCACCCACAGTTTCAGCGAAAGCAACAAGTTCGTCAACTCCATCAGTCCACGCAACACCATCGCCTGAGAGAATAATGGGATTGCTTGCATCCTTGATCAATTCTGCGACTTCTTGCAGATCTTGCGAAGTCGGAGATGTGTTGTAGCTGGGGATATGTGCAGGAAAAATCGTCTCAGTGATCTCACTATCAAGAATATCTTCGGGGAGGCAAAGATAAACAGGACCACATGGTGGCGTGCTTGCAATTTTGATGGCCCGTCTCAACATTCTGAGAAGGCTGCTGGGATGTTGGACCATGGCCGACCATTTTGTCACTGGCTCAGCCATGGCGACCAGATCTGCAGCCATCTGAGCATCCATTGCCTGGTATTTGATCCCTGCATCACCACCAATAACGACCAGTGGTGCCTGTCCTCTCATGGCTTGGTAAAGGTTACCAATGGCATTTCCCAGTCCTGGAGAGCTATGGATCTGAACAAGCGCTGGCTTGAATCTTGCCCTTGCGTATCCATCTGCGCAGAGAACGGCGATAGATTCCTGCAGGGTGAGAATATATTTCATCTCTGGCACATCAGAGAGGGCATCAAGGAAGCCCTGCTCTACGGTTCCAGGATTACCAAACATGTGATCAATTCCATTAGCCAGGAATTGCATCAAAATCGCTTCGTGGCCACGCATGTAGAAGATCAGTAAATAAAAAAGGCCGTATCGACAGCTACGGCCTGGTGAAAGTCAGTGATGACTAGTTATTACCAGCCATATTTACGAAGATCCTCTTCAAGAACCTTCACCATCAACTCGCCAACAAGAGTGGAATCTTGAGTTGAGCGACCAGTGAGGAAGGGGTAATCCAGGATTGTGGACACGGTGCGTCCAACACCACCGTGATATTTGCCTTGAGGTCCGGTTGCGTCTCTGAGAATGTACTCGAGAGGGTAAAACGGTGGTCCAAAATTAGCTGATGTGTTCATTGGCTCGCCGTCATAGCCATACATTTGTGCGAAACCGGTACCTTCTTTGTAGTCGTATTCGCGTGCATGACCCGTAACGTTCTTGCCCCAGATGATACTTTTGCGATCAGTCCACTCACGTGCGAAAGCCAAACAGGTGACGCAGTAGCATTCAGCGGCTACGAGTTTGTCACGGTTTACATAACCAAGAATAAGGTTGTGCAAACGTTCGTTATTTACCATATCAACCATTGGACCACTTCCACCTGGTAAAAGCAGGGCGTCATATGGGTCAACAAATTCTTTCCAGAATTCCTCGCGGGTATTGAAAAATTCCTCTAATTTGTGGCCGAATTTTTCACTATTAAAGTAAGGCATCAATGGCAGCTTTTCCGAAAGATTAACCGGATTGGCTAGCAAATCTGAGCTATCAACTTCTTTGGTCCTTTTGGCAAAGTGAGCACTCGTGACGCCCTTATCGAGTGGAGGGTCGATGTAGGTTTCGTCCATGCTGGGAGGAAGCGCTACAGGCTTTCTCCCATTGGGAGTCATGAAGTCGAGAGAGTATCCGGCGGATGTGAGGACATCTAAGGGGCCAATAAGCTCCTCACCCCAATACCCCCACTCGGAAAGGACGACGAGAATTTTTTTTGACATTTTTTTGCGAGAGCTGTGCCAATGAACCGATGTAAGACATGGCCAAGCAGGAGGCCATGCGATGTTCGGATTCATTTAAATTATAGTTTGAGCTAACTGTTTTGTCAGGTCGGTCGACTAGATAGCCATTGAAAGTGTGTCAGCAATTCAAGATAATCTTGACGGATTGGTTTGTATTTTGGCCTGCCGATATCCAATGGTTGCTCGGGCTATGAGCAAATACTCTTCTTTCTTGGTCGCCCAATAAAGTTGCCTGCGTGGACTTTTTCTGCTAGGAGGGGTTATCTGCAAGACCAGGCAATGTATCAGCTTCCTACCTTTACATCAGCGCATGTTGACTCATCCACGATTGAGTCGCTGAGCTTAATTGGTAATGTTCACCGGAGAAGGTGGAAATGGAATCCATTCGACACTGAGCTTGAAATGGTCCAAGTTTCATCAACATGTTGGCAGCTTTCTGTGCCTGTTAAAGGTACTAATCTGCCAGATGTTTCAGGATTATATTCTATAAGATTAGCCGTAAATCATAGCATGCGTAATCAGCTGAAATTTAATCCATTTGAGACTAAAATTAGTGGTGCTCTTCTGTGGCCGCTGCAACAAAGTGAGGATGGGAGTGGACTTCACAATATAAATTTCAAGTCCAGTGTCTCTCAAGTCATACTTTTCAAATTTGACACAAGTGATATGTCGCTAAGGCTGATACCTAGTGCCGGGGCTGCAACAGTTGAGCCGATCACTTCGTTCTCAAGTTACCAACTTAACGGCTTTGTATGGGACTCTTTGAATATGTTTGAAAAGTTTGATCCTCGCCTCAAAGGTAGAGATTTTGAGCGCCAGTCAGATGATCTTTGGACGATTGATGTTCCACTGCTTAAAAACGGTGGCATAGATTTTAGGGCAGATGGCGTTTATCAATTCCTGATTTCGGCTGATTATGAAGAAGATTTTGGCTTTTCATCCTTGAATGATGGTCAAGGTTCTCTTGTTCAAGGAACTGGTTTTGGCAGTAGCCACGGCACATCTTTTCATTCAGGTTGTACTGTACGTGTTTATGAGGATTCTATATATCGCTTTAGCCTGCATAACCCAATGTCGCCTTCTCCATCAATAACTGTTGACTATGCGGATAATAAAAGAAACGACGGCAAAAGTCCTGATCTTTTAAACGACAGAAAGAGTTATCAGTTATTGGGAAGTATTTTTGATCAAAATCAATTCGATCCTACTGATCCTGCTCGTGAGATGCATCCAGTAGCTGGCACGCCCTATGTTGGAATGGTGACTAAAGTCAAAGCAGGTTTTCATGTAGTCAATATCGGAATTAGCTCAGAGCTTTTTCTGGACACAATGGGGCTTGGATGTTGGCTTGATCTAGAAAACGTAAAGTCTCAAAAATCAATTAAATGCACAACCTGGCACGGTAAGCCACACGAACTCAATATTTGCTTCAAGCTTGATCATGAATCAATGTTGGAATTCATGTTTGATCCTTCTACTGACAGATTGACTGTTGACGTGGTTGAAGGTGATGCAACTCTATTACCTATTGATACGATTGATGCATTGTCACTTGTTGGTTCTTTTGATCAACCAATGGCTGCGTGGGACCCCACATCAAAATTAAACATCATGAATCCCCTGGGTCCAGGAAGATTTGAAAAGGTATTGCAACTCGAGGCTGGTACAACCTATAACTATAAATATGTTGCTAATTCGTCGCCATGGGCTCTTGTTTATGCAGACTATGAACTAGACTGCAAAGGATATAATTTTAGTGGCTCTAACCCTTATTCAGCAGATCCTAGTTTAGGCTCACTTAAACACTATGGCCAATTAACGTCTCACGGGAATCCGCCAGCCCTCGAGTTTACGCCAACTCATTCTGGTTGCTATAGATTCTATGTAGATCTAATTATTGGTGGCTACTCAGTCTTGCCCTATTGATTGAGCTAAAAGTTTACATTAAATGCAATACATACTCTTTCATTCTCTTCAGTTGTTGGTACTGTTGAGTGAGGTAAATAGCTCGGAAATATAATCATAAGCCCTGTGTACGGAGCTATTGAAAGAGATTCCACTGTAGGGAAAAGTATATTTCCTTTGTCGGTTTCCATTGATTCGGTTTCTTTCGACGTCTTCAGATAAAGTACTCCACTTATTTTGGCTTCTGGATGTGTATGAAGCTTTTGATGCCCGCCCCCATTTAATGCAACTCCCCATCCGCTAATCTCATATCTGTTATTGCCGTTACCCATTTTGTATGGGAGTTCTAAGGTGTCGTAGTAATCGGTTGCTAACGATATAATCTTTTCACATAGAATTTTTACTGTTTGATTTGTCGAACCTTTAAGGACTTCGTAGGTTTGATAGCCGTTTATTGTCGGTTTCCCAGGCCTGTCCTTGATTAACGATTCGCTATTCTTGACGTAGGTATACAATGAATTAAGGTCAATACTTGTATCCTCATTTAAATTGTGTTTATGAACTAATTGTTTGGGCGAGAATTGTCTAGACTCGCCAAACCAAGAACGGTATTTTTCGTTAAGGTAACTTATACATGATAAGTAATCGCTGGTGCCGATAGTGTTCGAATGCTCCTTGAGAATTACTGCTGCTCTATGATAGTCGCCTAATTCAATTTTTGCATAGAATTTAGCGATCGATGTGTCTTGCGGTTCGATTTGATTGATTGCTTCCAATGCCTCTGGCGCATTGGGTACGATTTCTAGGCATTTTTTGAACGATTGCTTTGCTAATGAGGTTTCGCCTACTGTTGCCAGATATTTTCCATAATTAAAGTAAGCAAGGAATTTTTCGGGATTCTTGCTTATAATTTCCTTGTGAATGTTGTCCGCAGTTTGAAGGTTCCCCATCTCTGATTCGCAAATGGCTAGGTTTGTTAGAAGTGACGGACTGCGACCACTTTGTTTAATAGTAATGTTGATAATATTCATTGCCGCGCTAAGCCTGCCTGCTTCGATCTCTAGTGTACTTAGCATAACTGATGTCTCAATATTTTCTGGATACTTATAATGGAGAGACGATAAGATCTCAATTGCCAGTGAATGATTTCTGCAGCTTTGCGCAGACTGGCTCGCGATTAAGAGAAGTTGCGGATGTATAGTTACGTAGTCTTGCGATTTTATCCTTTTGGTAAAAGATTGGACTACATCCTTATGTCTGCCTTGCATATTCAGCAGTCTGCATAAATTAAAGATTGCTTCTGGTGGCTCTCCCTTCATATCTGCCGCTTGGCGGAAATACTTTTCAGCAGTTGCCAAATCTCCACTTTGTGCCGCTTGAACGCCCAGCTTGCTGATAGCTATGAAGTTACTCATTGGAATAGTCCAGAAAAAAGGCGTGCTTTCGCACGCCTTCAGATGGGTTTTGGATGATTGCTAGAAATCAGCTTAATTAGCCGATAACAGCGAACTCCTCATCGAGTTCAGCGTCTTTTAGAGACTGACTGATGACTTGATTTAGTCCGGAAAGTTGAACGCTAAATTCAGCTCCTCGCTGTTGTTTTGTGAACAGGAGGTAGTTCCAACCTGTGTCGTCAACTGTCTTGAGATTTGTCATATCCAAGACAATTCCCTTGACCCCGGAGAGTCTCTCCAGCTCTTTTTTCAGGGTTGGGAGCTTACAACGCGTGAGGTCACCATCAAGTGCAAACTTGCCAATTCCGTTCTCAAAGCTCATAAGATCAGCACTGAAGCCCATTCCTGCTGGTTCAATACGAACGCGAACGCGGAGTGGTTTATCGGAATTGGGCAGGTTGACGATCATCTCCTTTCGATCGAAATCGGTGAAGGTTTTGTCGTCAATCCAGACTTCACTCAGTTCAACACTGCCAGCAGGAAGCAGGTCAGGTGCGACTCGCAATTTGTTGTCGGGCCATCCCTGAGGATCTGGACGGAAGTAGAAGTCCATTGGCTGCTTGGTGACAAGCAGGTTCGAGTAAATCGCTGCAAGGAAACAGAGTTCAAATGAGTGATAGCCCGCCATGGAGTGGCTACCTTTACCACGCTCGGATCCAAGAGAGTAGGGCTGACCGTTGGCTAAAACGTTGAAATAGATGCCGCCGGACTCATAGTCCAGGAACCAACCGTTGTAGAAAGCCGTGCCTTCTCTGGCGTAACGCAGATATTCAGGCTTGTCGTTGTAAACGCCAGCCATGATGTAGTAAGCAAGAATTCCCTGTTCCTGCTGCCACCAAGCCTTGCGGTCGTGCCAGACGCGGCGATAGTGCTCTTCACCATCCTTCAGCGTCCGCTCCATCATGTCGTACCAACCACCGCGCTGGTTGTCGCAACCGGCAGGGGGGATGGCATCGGCAATCTGGTGAGCAAAGGTTTTGTAGCTCTCCTTGGGGTTGAGGCTATGCATGCGGGTGAGGTTCCACGCCACTTTCAGGTTGTGACCCACAACACAACGGGCTTGGTGAATGCCCCACTTCAGATCGTGTGTCCAGTCCTCATAGAACTTCTCGTTCATGAAGGGGCTATAGCCGTAGTCAGGGAAGTGTTCGCAGATCGTGTCAAACGTATCCTCAAGGAACTTCGCGTACCCCTCGTCGCCTGTGGCCAGATAAAGGTTGATCAAGTAGGCGGGTGCGTGGTCACCAACGGAGTTCCAGTTCTTCTTGGCCTTGTTAACCCCGAGGGATTCAGCTTTGGCGTCGAAGGTGACTGGATCAACATGAGAGTAATAACCTCCATAAGGACCGTGATCCTTGTAGAAGCGATTCAAGAATGCGATTGTATCGTCGATATCATGCTTAATAGATTCACCGCCGGTGAGACGCCAGGTTTGAGTGGGTCCAGCAAGAGCGTAAATCTGCTCGTAGCAAGGAATGGCATTACCACCTTCATCTCCACCTGCAGTGGAGCCCATGTATTTGCGTACACTTCCATCGTCTTGGATATCAATCTGGCTGTACCAGTAACAGATTCCTTCACTCTTATTCTGATGGCGGAAGTGGCGCTGCATGTACTCAGTGCCATTGGTGGCAGCTTCGAGGGCACGTTCATCGCCAGTGATCATGTAGGCCGTTGCAAAGCCATACACCAGTCGTGAGATAGTATCGAGGTTCTGAACGCCATCCTGCTTCTTACCCTCAGCACTCAAATCAGTGCGGAATTTTTTGAAGTCAATAGCTTCGCCTTCGACGACCTTGAATTGAGCTTCAAGATAGAAATTCAACAACTGCTGAATTTGATGAATCCACCAGTTCTGATCTTCGAAACGCAGATCATCTTTTCCACGGCCGAAGAGAAGCATGTGCTTGGCCTCAAACTTGAGGCTGTCAGCTTCAGGGTAGAAGAGTCCATACACATGGACAAAACGATCCTCTACAAGGATCTGTGACATATCAGGTGCCACCTGGAAGGGCTCACCAAGGTTGCGTACAAGCTCTGCGTAACAGGCATCTGTGATTTTCACGGTGTACATCCGTCCATCGGATGTCTCCAGTTCGACCATGCCCTTGCAGTCAAAGATCTCCGGATAGGAGACGCTGCGAATGTACCCAGCGACGAGATCTGAGAAGGGGAAGTTCAGTTGATTTTTAGATGCCATGACTTGGAATGTGGAAATTGTGGAATTGTTATTGTGGCAGAATTGCTAGGGAATTCAGTTTGTTTCTCGCGAAGCGAGAACAACAATACTTCTTCCAGTTACGAGATATGTGTTGCCATCAATGGCAACTTGTTGTTCAGGAGGTTGGATGTCATTTGGTGTTGGAAGGGCAGTATCGATGGCTCGATACCACCTCAGGTCAGAAGCCTGAGGTATCTCGAACTCGACACCGTCCCAGTACATGTTGAACATGACGTGGATATTGAGTGTTTGGTCTGTGTCTTCTGCTGTATCTCCAAGTGTCATGCCAAGGCACAGCGCATTGGGATCGTCCCAGCCAGGACTATTTAATTTGGTGCCATGCCAAGAAACGTCATATAGGCCAAACCGATTTTGCTTGCCTTCGAAATATTTACCTTTGAAATGATCAATATATCTCCTTCTCTTGTCCATGATCATGGACCAGAATCGAATCATCTCTTGTCGTTCAGGCTGCTGTATCTTGTTCCAATCAAACCAATTGATTTCGTTGTCATGGCAATAAGTGTTGTTATTGCCACCCTGACTGCGCATAAATTCATCTCCCGCAACGATCATCGGAACACCGATTGAAAGCATGTGGATGGTTGCGAAATTCTTGACCTGGCGTTTGCGAAGATCATTGATCCATTGATCCATTGATCGTTTGTTTCGCCCTCAGCGCCACAATTCCAGCTGACGTTGTCGTCAATTCCGTCATTGTTTCCCTCGCCGTTTGCCCAGTTGTGTTTTTCTTTGTACGCCGTCAGGTCATACAAGGTGAAGCCATCATGAGCAGTAACGAAGTTGACGCTGTTCGTTGGTTCGTGGTGACGACCCTGATACAGATCGGCACTTCCTGTGATTCGTCCTGCAACTTCTCCAATGATTCCTGGCTCCCCCTTGATGAAATTCCTGATGCAATCTCGGTATTTTCCATTCCACTCGGCCCAACGAGCTCCAGGGAAGGAGCCGATTTGGTACAAGCCAGCAGCATCCCAAGCCTCAGCGATCACTTTGGATTGACCGAGCAAATCGTCGAGTTCAATCGCCCAGATGACTGGAGGATGCTCCAGTGGAACTCCATCTTCCCCTCGACTCAACACCGACCCTTCATCAAAACGGAAGCCGTCAACATGCATCTCTTCGACCCAGAATCGAAGGGAGTCGATGATCAGTTTTTCTCCAACAGGGTGATTGCAGTTAAAGGTGTTTCCGCAACCTGTGTAGTCATAGTAAAACTCACGAGATCCATCCGGTCCAGTGAGGTAGTAATACGAAGAGTTGTCGATCCCTTTGAAGCTAAATGTTGGACCTTGATGATTGCCTTCGTCTGTGTGGTTGTATACAACGTCCAGGATGACTTCGATTCCTGCTTGATGCAGGGCCTTTACCATGTCTCGGAATTCATTGATATGTTGACTTGTGTCTGGGTTGACGCAATATCCTTGATGGGGGGCAAAGTATCCCATAGTGCTGTAGCCCCAGTAATTCACCAATTTGCGTCCTTCGTGGACCTTGGTGATATCGGTGTGGTCGAAACTGCAAACAGGCAGCAGCTCAACGGCCGTTATTCCCAGTTCCTTGAGATAGGGGATTTTCTCAATCAGGCCAAGATAAGTTCCGGGATGTTTAACGCCACTCGTGGGGCTTTTTGTGAAGCCACCGACGTGCATCTCATAAACAATGGTCTCAGCCATTGGTTTTTTCAGTGGTTGGTCCCCTTCCCAGTCGTAGTTGTTGGTGTCGATAACAACACTGCGCATTGATTTGTGCAGATTGTCGCCGGGCGTGCAGGCAGCTCCCCGATCCCAACGCGCAAAACTGTTCCCCTTGGAATATGGATCCACCAAAACCTTGTCGGGATCAAAACGATTGCCGTTCCAGGGCTCTCGAGGGCCGTCGACGCGGTAGGCATAACCCATGCCCGGCTTCACCCCCTCAATGAAGGTATGCCAAATGTTGAAGCTTCTATTATTGTTTCTATCTAGATCGATGACCTTTGAAGGCTCAAGATCGTCTGGTTTGGTGAAGATCAGCAGTTGAACACTTGTTGCGCTGCTGCTGTAAAGAGAGAAGTTGACTCCTTCAGATTCAACTGTGCTCCCGAAGGGGTGAGGAGAACCTATGAAGCGACGAAAGGGAGTCCCTTGCGGCTCAAGCGGGTTACCTCGTAGTGAAGCGAGTGCAGGAGGTGCGCTGATCGTCATGAGTTGAATCGATGCAGAGAATGTTCCGCGGATTATTGATTTACTTCGTAAGGCTTGGCCGACGCGTTCGTCGCAAGCATTCCTTCTCTAGCAGTGTTTGGGGTGTTCAGGACGAGCAGGTTTTTGATGTGAGCCCTTGCAGATAATGCTTGACAAAAATTGCTTTGGCTGTAGCGAATCGCTTACTCTTGCAGGTGGTCCCTGGCCCGTTGAAGTGCATCCAGCCTGTCCGTCACTACGCCGGTGACGCCAAAGCGCCCCAAGCGTTTCTTCAGACGTTGGTTTGCGCCCGCGACAAAGGCCACGCGTCCGAGCATTTGGGCTTCCTGAACCATCCGTTCGATGGCCAGAGCTGCGGTAACGCCCATCCGTGGCACGTCCGTGATGTCCAGGATGAGTACCTGATAGTTGCTCACAAGCCCCATGCGAGCGCTGATCCCCTTGGCGGCACCAAAGCTCAGTGGACCTCGCAACCGAAACAACATCAGTTGCCCACCACAGCACTCCATCAGCCTCCGCTCCTGTTCACTGAGGTTTTCGATCTGGAGCTTGTCCCCCTTGTGAGGGTTGTCCTCGTCCATCCCTTGCAGCTGGGTCTGCGTGATGGCATCCACCGTCAGCAGATTGGCGACGAACATTCCCACCAACACCCCCCAGATCAGATCCCAGAAGACGGTCATCAACATCACGGCGTACATCAGGGCAGCCGTTTTGACTGAAAGGCGATGGGCCCTGAGCAGAAAGCCCCAGTCGATGATGTCGAGCCCCACCTTGATCAGAATTCCTGCCAGCAGTGCTGTCGGGATCTCGGCGGCGAATGCCCCTGCCCCAAGAAGCACCAGCAACAACACCAGGGAGTGCGTCATGCCGGAAAGAGGCGTCGCTCCTCCTGATTTGATGTTGATGACTGTTCGCATCGTGGCTCCAGCACCGGGAAGGCCCGAAAGCAGTCCTGAGAGGGTGTTCGCGATTCCCTGACCGATCAGCTCTCGGTTGGAGTCATGGTTTGTCTGGGTGATGTTGTCGGCCACCAGCGAAGTCAACAACGAGTCGATCGCTCCAAGCAATGCCAGCACCAGACCGGCCTTGATCAGTTCCGGCAGATGTTGACTGAAGTTCGGCATCACGAATCGGAGCCCTCCTTCAGGAATGGCGCCGATGCGGTTCAGCGGTTCCAATCCCAACGACTGCAACCGGTCGTCGTTGAACAGCAACAGCGACAACGGAGTCACGATCAGCAGGGCCAACAGTGGGGATGGGACCCATTGACGGATCCGTGCCGGTGTCAGGAAGACCACCGCAAGGGTCATGACGCCGATGCTCAACGCCGCAAGGTTTGGCAATGGCAACTCAGCCATTGTGGTCAGACAGCCGACGACTCCTCCTGTTGTGGTTACACCGATGAAGGGGCCGATTTGCAGGATCAGGATGATGAAGCCGATGCCGGACATGAATCCCGAAACCACCGAATAGGGCACCAGGGTGATGAAGCGCCCCAGACGAAGCACTCCCAGCAGTGCCTCGAAGATGCCGCCGATCGCGACTGAAGCCATGACCAACGGCAACATTTCTCCGGCCGAGAGGTCTGAAGAAACACCAACGGCGGCCAGGCTGGAGACCACCCCAGCCACCGTGACGCTCATCGGACCTGTCGGCCCGCTCACCTGGGCAGGCGTCCCCCCGAGCAGGGCTGCCACAAATCCCGTGACGATTGCACCGTAAAGGCCGTAGATGGCTCCACCTGGCCCTAGAGCCGCATTGCCGAAAGCGAGGGCCAGAGGCAAGGCCACCACGGCTGCGGTCAGTCCCCCCAGTAAATCCCCTCGCAGATTGCGGGTGTGCAAGCCGTGAATCAGTGCCATGGTTCAGTCGAGACCGCTCCAACGGCTCAGTTCGCTGATCGACTGAACCCCCTCGCGCCGTTGTCCGCTGGGCAACAACCAGGTGGGATAGGCCCGTACCTCCGCCTCGCGGCAGGCAGCTGCTTCCTTCGGACGTTGTTCCGGCATCCTGCACTCCACATAAGGAACCAGAACAGCCGCTTGCTTGCCAAAGAGCTCCATCTGGCGAACACAGGCGGGGCAGGTCCAGGCCCCGTAAAACCTGGCCCCGATTCTGCTCAGATGCTCAGAAAGGTTGAGGGCCTGGGTGGTTGAAGCCTGTTGCGGCTGCTTGATGTTGCCGGTCCATTGCTGGGCGATCACCGGTGAGCTGAGGACACCGAAATGGAGTCCGAGAGCTGCAACTCCGCCCGCCAGGCTCCACCGCATCATTCTTCGAGATGACTTATGAAAACGCTAGTGCTGGCATCCCGTTCGGGCTTCCCTCCATGGGGAACCCACACGGATGAACTGTTGCTTGAGAGACTGGTCATTAGGTCTCAAAAACCATGGCGGGAAGCGGTTACAAGGATTATTTCCAGGTGCTGGGGGTCGACCGCAGTGCCGATAGCGACGCGGTGAAGCGCGCCTTCCGCAAACTTGCCCGTCAGTACCACCCGGATGTGAACCCGGGAGATGCCAGCGCTGAAGCACGCTTCAAAGAGATCAGTGAGGCCTATGAGGTGTTGTCTGATCCCGAAAAGCGTCGTCGTTACGAACAATTCGGTCAGTACTGGAACCAGGCCGGAGCTTCAGGGGCTGCGGGGCCTGGTATGGATGTGGACTTCGGTCGGTACGGAAATTTTGACGATTTCATTAATGATCTGCTCGGCCGTTTCGGCGGACCCGGCGCCGGTGGCGGCTTTCAGGGCAGTGGTTTCCCCGGTGGTGGTTTTGCAGGCAGTGGCTTTCCACGGGGTAATGCCTCCCCCCGCAACCCAGTGAATCTGGACGCGGAAGCCTCCGTGAGCGTTTCGTTTGCTGAGGCGTTCCGAGGTGGTGAACGTGCTCTCTCCGTTAACAACGAACGGGTGCAGGTGCGCATTCCTGCTGGGGTGAAGAACGGCTCGCGCCTGCGGCTGAAAGGGAAGGGCAATCTGCAGCCGGGAACCGGCCGCCGAGGGGATCTCTATCTCAACCTCAACGTGAAGGAGCATCCGGTCTGGAGGCTGGATGGAGATCAACTCCAGGCGGATCTTCCCGTCAGCATTGATGAGCTGGCCCTTGGGGCCACCGTCACGGTGATGACCCCCGATGGCGAAGCACAGGTTGCCATTCCCGCTGGGACGGCTCCCGGCCGCAGCCTGCGCCTGAAAGAAAAGGGCTGGCCGCTGAAAGGACGGCGCGGGGATCTGTTGTTGACGCTTGCCCTGAGGATGCCCTCCACTTGGAGTGCAGAGGAACAAGCGTTGCTCAACAAGTTGCGTGAGCAACGCTCCGAGAATCCACGTCACGACTGGTTGCGCTCTGCAGCTTTCTGAGGCTTCAGCCGTACGATCTCCGCCTGGATCAAGATCCCGATGGAGCTCACCTACCGCCCCCGACGTCTGCGGCGTACGCCCGCCCTACGCGCCATGGTGCGTGAGCATCATCTGTCTGCAGCTGATTTCATCTATCCGTTATTCGTCCAGGAGGGTGCGGATGTGGAACCCATTGGTGCCATGCCAGGGGCAAGCCGCTGGAGCCTGGCGGCCCTGACCGGGGAAGTTCAGCGCGCCTGGGACCTTGGGGTGCGTTGCATCGTCCTTTTCCCCAAGGTCGCTGAAGGCCTGAAAACTGAGGATGGCGCTGAGTGCTTCAACCCCAATGGCCTGATTCCCAGAGCCATCCGCCAGATCAAGGAAGCCATCCCCGAGATGGCGATCATGACCGACGTGGCGCTGGACCCCTATTCCTGTGATGGCCACGACGGCATCGTCAGCTCTGAGGGAGTCGTGCTCAATGATGAAACGATCGAGTTGCTCTGCAAACAGGCTGTGGTTCAGGCCGAAGCCGGTGCCGATCTGATCGGCCCCAGCGACATGATGGACGGCCGTGTTGGGGCCATCCGTGAAGCCCTGGACGACGAAGGCTTCGAGCACGTCGGCATCATCAGTTACACCGCCAAGTACTCCTCGGCTTACTACGGGCCATTCCGTGAAGCTTTGGATTCAGCCCCCCGTGCGGCGGGCAGCAAGCCGATTCCCACCAACAAAGACACCTATCAGATGGATCCCGCCAATGCCCGGGAAGCCATCACCGAAGCCCAGCTGGATGAGCAGGAAGGCGCCGACATCATGATGGTGAAGCCAGGTTTGGCCTACCTGGACATCATTCATCGTCTGCGCGAGGAGACGGAGCTGCCGATCGCCGCTTACAACGTGAGTGGTGAGTATTCGATGGTGAAAGCTGCTGCTGAACGCGGTTGGATCGATGAGCGGGCCGTGGTGCTGGAAACGCTGCTGAGCTTCAAGCGGGCTGGTGCTGATCTGATCCTCACGTATCACGCCTGTGATGCTGCTGAATGGCTGCGCCAGGGCTGAGCGATCCGGCCGTTCAACACTTCAGAATGCACACTGTCGCCGGCTGCAGATGACAACGGTTGATCGTCTTGGTCACGTCGCCATCCGCGTCCAGGATGTGGCCCGAGCCGTCGCGTTTTACGAGGGCCTCGGGATGCACCTCGTCTGGAAAGCCGATGATTGGTGCTACCTGGAGGCTGGTGAGGGCCGGGACGGCCTGGCATTGCTCGGACCGGGGTACAAGGCTGCCGGCCCCCACTTCGCCTTTCACTTCAAGGACCGTGCTGATGTGGATCGCGTGCACGATCGTTTGAAGTCCGAGGGCGTGCATGTCGGTGCTGTGCACGATCACCGGGACGGCACCGCATCCTTTTACCTCAAAGATCCCGAAGGCAATTGGCTGGAAATGCTCTATGAACCCCCCGGTGGCATTCCCTCCAACTGTCGCTGACCCCACGACGGGGAACGAACAGGCTGTTCAGGAAACCCTGGAGCTGCTCGAGTGGCCCAGGGTCTGTGACCACCTGGCGAGCTTCGCCTCCACCGGTATGGGTCGTGATGCGGC
This sequence comes from Synechococcus sp. A15-28, assembly GCF_014280175.1. Lineage (GTDB taxonomy): Bacteria > Cyanobacteriota > Cyanobacteriia > PCC-6307 > Cyanobiaceae > Parasynechococcus. Next base: position 1,729,946 of record NZ_CP047931.1, on the reverse strand, counting down.
TCGCTCGCTTGTGCTGCCTGACAGCCTTGAAGCAAGCAAGCAGCGGCAAACGGAGACCGTGGAGATGGCGGTGCTCGATGACCTGACCGAAGGCGGCATTAGTTTTCGCGGGGTCCGAGATCTGACGCCCATGCTGCTGCGCTGCAGCAAAGGAGGCGTGGCCTCGGGAGAGGAACTGCTGGCGGTGGCTGAGACCCTGGCCGCAGCCCGTCGCCTGCGCCGTCAGATCGATGAGCCTGACATCAGGCCCGTCTGCTCGGCGCTGATCGACACGATGGTGACCTTGCCGGAGCTGGAGCAGCGGCTGAAGTTCGCGATCGAGGAGGGCGGTCGCATTGCCGACCGGGCCAGTGCCCCCCTGGCGGGATTGCGTCAGCAATGGCAGGGCCTGCGCCAGGACCGCCGCGACAAGCTGCAGGAGCTGCTGCGACGTCTGGCTCCCTTCCTGCAGGACAGCGTGATTGCCCAACGCCATGGACGCCCGGTGCTGGCTGTCAAAGCTGGTGCCGTCGCACAGGTGCCAGGTCAGGTCCATGACAGTTCGGCCTCAGGCAGCACGGTGTTCGTTGAACCCCGTTCCGTGCTCAGCATCGGCAATCGACTGACCGATCTGGAGGGGCGGATACGGGAGGAGGAGCGCAAGGTGCTGAGCGAGCTCAGCGCACTCGTGGCGGAGGACCACCCGGTGCTCACACAACTGGTGAGGATCCTTCTGCAGCTGGATCTGGCCCTGGCCCGAGGCCGTTACGGCCGCTTCCTCGGCGGTACCGCTCCACGCCTGGAGGCCTCCCCACAAGCACCCTTCCGTTTTGAGACCCTGCGGCATCCGTTGCTGGTCTGGCAGCACAAGCGTTCAGGCGGGCCCGCGGTGGTGCCGATCTCCATGGAGGTGTCCGCTGACCTGCGGGTGGTGGCGATCACCGGTCCGAACACCGGCGGCAAAACGGTGACCCTCAAAAGCATCGGTCTGGCGTCCTTGATGGCCCGGGCGGGGTTGCTGCTGCCCTGTGCCGGGATGCCGACTCTTCCCTGGTGTGCCCAGGTGCTGGCGGACATCGGCGATGAACAGTCTTTGCAACAGAGCCTGTCCACCTTCAGCGGTCACATCAAGCGGATCGGGCGGATTCTGGAGGCGCTGCAGTCCGGTCCCGCGCCAGCCCTGGTGCTGCTCGATGAGGTGGGGGCCGGGACCGACCCCAGTGAGGGCACGGCCCTGGCGAGCTCTCTGCTCAAGGCTCTGGCCGATCGTGCTCGGCTCACCATCGCCACCACGCATTTCGGCGAACTCAAGGCGCTCAAATACAACGATCCCCGCTTTGAGAACGCCTCGGTGGCCTTCAACCCTGAGACCCTGTCCCCCACCTATGAGCTGCTCTGGGGAATCCCTGGTCGCAGCAATGCCCTGGCGATTGCCAGCCGGCTCGGTCTTGATGCCGCCGTGCTGGACGAGGCACGCCAGTTGCTGGCACCCGCGGCCGATGGTGAGGTGAACAGCGTGATTCGTGGTCTGGAGGAACAGCGGCAGCGTCAGCAGGCGGCGGCGGAGGATGCCGCAGCTCTGCTGGCCCGCACGGAGCTGCTCCACGACGAACTGCTCCAGCGATGGCAGAAACAGAAACAGCAGTCGGCCGAGCGACAGGAGCAGGGGCGCCAACGGCTGGAACGCTCGATCCGGGATGGGCAGAAGGAGGTGAGATCCCTGATCCGGCGCCTGAGGGATGACCGCGCTGATGGCGAAACAGCACGTCAGGCAGGACAGCGCCTGCGCAGGCTGGAGAACCGTTACCGCCCCGAACAAGAGCGCCGCCAGCCCCTGCCGGGATGGCGACCTGTGCCAGGGGAGCGAATCAGGCTTCTGGCCCTTGGCAAGGCGGCGGAGGTGCTGGCGATTTCGGACGACGGCAGTCAGCTCACCGTGCGCTGCGGCGTGATGCGCAGCACGGTGGAGCTCTCGGGAGTGGAAAGCCTGGATGGCCGCAAACCGGAGCCGCCGCCCCAACCGGTGGTGAAGGTGAAGGCTCGGACCAATCCCGGATCCGGGGCCCAGGTGCGCACCAGCCGGAACACGCTCGATGTGCGCGGCATGCGTGTGCACGAGGCGGAGGCCGCTGTGGAGGTACAGCTGCGAGGGGCCACGGGACCGGTGTGGGTGATCCATGGCATTGGAACCGGCAAGCTCAAGCGGGGTCTGCGGGCCTGGCTGGAGACGGTTCCCTACGTCGAGCGTGTCACCGACGCGGAGCAGGGGGATGGCGGAGTCGGTTGCAGTGTGGTGTGGGTACGTTGAGGGCGACTTCTGTCGAGCAGCCGTGTTGAACAACCCGCTGTCGGTGGCCTTGATCCTGCTGATCATTGCCCTGGGTGTCCCTCCGCTCAGCCGTGCTGAGTGCCAGACCAATCAGACGGTGTCCGGCCAGGAAGTCTGTAAGGAGGACGACGACTCCAACGGGGCCTACAACCTGATGGAGCGCTGATCAATTCAGCTCGGGCAGCTTTGGACCGTCAGCCAGGGGATCCCGGCATGTGATCGCCTCTCCATCGGTGTCGAACAGCCGCCAGCCACAGGGCTCTGGATCCAGATGCAGCACATCGTCGGGAACGGCTTTGACGTCGGGGGTGGCTCGAATCTGCACCAGATGGTCACCATCGTGCAGGCGACAGCTGATCAGTTGCTCGTTGCCCAGCACTTCGCGGTGGATCACCGTCGCCGGCAGGTTGCGGTTGGTGGCCGGCGCCACACGCCAACCCTCCGGTCGCAGGCCCGCCGTCAGCGTCTGGCCTTCCAGTGCGGGCAGGGCTGCCGCCACAGGGCCCTCCACCGACAGGCGTTTCGGACCAAGAAGCAAAGTGGAGCCAGGGCCGATCACCACAGGAAGCATCGTCATCGGTGGACTGCCGATGAACTGAGCCACAAACAGATTTGACGGCCATTGGTAAAGGTCCATCGGGGTGCCGAGCTGCTGCAGGCGCCCCTGATTGAGCACAGCGATGCGGTGCCCCATGGTCATGGCTTCCACCTGGTCATGGGTGACGTAGACCGTTGTCGTGCCCAGCTCCCGCTGCAGATCGACGATGCGGGTTCGGGTGCTGTTGCGCAGCTTGGCATCCAGGTTGCTGAGCGGTTCATCCATCAGAAACACCGACGGCTTGCGCGCCATGGCCCGACCCAGGGCGACCCGTTGCTTCTGCCCGCCGGAGAGCTCCTTGGGCAGACGGTCCAGCAGTGGTTCCAGTTCCAGAGCCTGGGCGACCGATTGAACACGCTGCTCAATCAAGTCCTCTCGTGGAGATCGCACCCTGAGGAAGGCGGGAAATCGACGACTGAACTGAGTGAGCTGATCCTGAAACTGCTGGGGCAGGCTGCGATGGCGGCTGCGCCGCAGGCCGAAACTGAGGTTGTCCCTCACGCTGAGATGGGGGTAGAGCGCGTAGCTCTGGAAGACCATGGCCACATCGCGGCGACCAGGCCTCACCTGGCTCACGGACCGCTCGCCGATGACAATTTCGCCTGCCGTGGGGCGTTCCAAGCCCGCCAGCAGCCGCAACAAGGTGCTTTTCCCACAACCCGACGGTCCCACTAGCACCAGGAACTCTCCGTCCTCAATGCTGAGGTCCAGATCGCGGATCACCTGAACAGGGGCCGATCCACGACGTCCGGGGTAGGTCTTGCTGAGGGCTTCGAAACGGACGCCGGCCAACGGCTGATCTGCAGCGGCCGAATCCTAGGGTTGTTCGTTGGATCCAACGCGTGGCGCCGTGCAATTCATTGATCAGGCACGGATCACGGTGCGCGGGGGGCGTGGTGGAGATGGCATCGCCGCCTTTCGTCGGGAGAAATACGTCCCGGCTGGTGGCCCCTCCGGAGGAGACGGTGGCCATGGCGGACCGGTGGTGCTGGAGGCGGACAGCAACCTTCAGACCCTGCTCGACTTCAAATACAAGCGGTTGTTCGCTGCGGATGATGGCCGGCGAGGTGGCCCGAACAAGTGCACGGGAGCCTCCGGCCGGGATCTGGTGATCAATGTCCCGTGCGGAACCGAGGTGCGACATCTCACCACCGGCATCCTTCTGGGGGATCTGACCGCGCCCGGTGAACGCTTGACCGTGGCGTTCGGCGGCCGCGGCGGATTGGGCAATGCCCATTACCTCAGCAATCGCAACCGTGCGCCCGAGAAATTCACTGAAGGGCGGGATGGGGAGGAATGGCCCCTACAGCTGGAACTGAAGCTTTTGGCGGAGGTGGGAATCATCGGCTTGCCCAATGCCGGAAAGAGCACCCTGATCGCTGTGCTGTCGGCAGCTCGCCCCAAAATCGCCGACTATCCCTTCACCACCCTCGTGCCCAATCTCGGCGTCGTACGACGACCCAGTGGAGATGGCACCGTTTTTGCCGACATCCCTGGGTTGATTGCCGGTGCTGCCCAGGGCGCCGGGTTGGGGCACGATTTTCTACGTCACATCGAGCGCACCAGGCTCCTGATTCACGTTGTCGATGCAGGAGCTGATGATCCCGTCGGCGATCTGCGTGTCGTGGAAAAGGAATTGGAGGCCTATGGCCATGGCCTGGTGGATCGTCCACGGCTGTTGGTGCTGAACAAACAGGAACTGCTGCTCGATGAGCAACGACAGGAACTCAGTCGTGAGCTGGAAGAAACCAGTGGCCGCTCGCCACTTTGCATTTCAGCGGCGATGGGGGCCAATCTTGATCATCTGCTGGAACGGGTCTGGAAGGAACTCGGAATTCCTTAGGAACTGATCGGATTTCATCCGTGTCGGCAACCACATCGGTGGTTGTGAATGTCCCCAGACATCGCCATAACGGAATGGTGATCCACCACCCTGTGATGACCTTCTACACCTGCCTGGATGACAAGGGATCTGTCATCGCCCGCTGTCAGACCGAACTGGACGTTGCTGTGCTCAAACGCATGGGCCGCCCCATCGCCAAGGTGCAGGCCATGAAGAACGAAGAAGCTGTGGTTTGCAGCCTCACCGGCAGCCCCTCGGATTACAACGAGGAGTATTGAGTCATGGATAAGGGGGGCTGAGTTGGCTCATCCCCCTCGCAGTGGGGTTCAGTCGTCGTAAACGCGACACTCGTCAGCCTCTGGGTTGGAATCGCAATACAACTCCAGGGGAGTGGGGTCGTGCTTGTCCTCGGGGTTGTGCTCCTTGTATTCCTCGAGCGAATGAAGTTCACCCTCGAGATGGCGGACCTTGGCTTCATCGCCAGCTGCCTTGGCCGCTTCGATGTCGGTTTTGTCCTTCTGGATGTGCTCGTCGATCGATTTCATGGGAACACTTTTCTGCCTTCATCACCTTACGGCCGATAACCAGTTCCTGCTCCTGAGACGTCCTTTTCAACCGTTCGCTGACATCAGTCTTGAAGCTCGCTGAGTTCCAGCCATCGCTCTTCAGCGGCCTCAATGGTGGCAATCAGCTCCGCCAGTTCCACACTGAGCTCAGAGAGATCCGTTCCATTGGAAGCTATCTTCTCCTCCAGAGCGGCTCTGTGCTGTTCCAGTTGAGGTAAGCGCTGATCCAGTTGCTGCAGTTCCTTGGTTTCCTTGAAGCTGCGACGTCTCGGACCTGCTGCTTTTGCCTTGGTTTGGTGGGCGTCTCCCCTGGCAGCTGGAGCCGTCGCTGACGTTCGTTGCCGTTCCAGCTGACGCTGCTGTTCGAGGAACGCGCTGTAGTTGCCTTCGAATCGTTGGAGGCGACCCTCCTCGAAACAGAACAGACGGTCGACGGTGCGGTCGAGAAAGTAACGGTCGTGGGACACCACGATCACGCAGCCCCGGAAGTCCTCGAGAAAGTCCTCCAGAACGCTCAGGGTGCGAACGTCGAGGTCGTTGGTCGGCTCATCCAGAAGCAGGACATTCGGGGCCTGGATCAGCATCCGACACAGGGTCAGACGCCGACGCTCACCGCCGGAGAGCTTCGCCAGGGGGCTGTGCTGCTGGGCCGGGGGGAACAGGAACCGTTCCAGCAGTTGGGACGCGGTGATCTGCTCACCGCCAACTTCGATGCGGCTGGCGGCTTCCTCAACGAATTCGATCACCTTGCGTTGAAGTCCCTTCCCCGCGGTGAAAGCCTCGGTGTGCTGGTCGAGGTAGCCGATGTGGACGGTCTCTCCGAGCCGCAACATCCCAGAGGTGGTCTGGCGCCGACCGGCGAACAGATCCAACAGAGTCGATTTGCCACTGCCGTTCGGCCCGATGATGCCGATGCGATCCTCCGGGCTGAAGCTGTAGCTGAAGTCCCGCAGAAGCGATCGTCCTTCGGGATGACCATCGGCGGTCACCCCCACGGCTTCGGCCTCGATCACGAGCTTGCCGATGCGGCGGCTGACGCTGGCCATCTCCAGGGTTTTGCGCCCCTGTTGGACGGGTGCCTCGCGCATGGCCTCGATGCGCTGGATGCGTGCTTTCTGTTTGGTGCTGCGGGCTTTGGGTCCCTGCCGGAGCCAGGCCAGCTCCCGCCGCAGAACACCACGGAACTTGGCGGCGGAGGACGCTTCCGAGGCCTCCTCATCTGCCTTGTGCTGCAGAAAGGTGCTGTAGTTCCCCTGGTAAGTGCGGGCCCGGCCGCGGTCCACTTCCACCATGCGGGTGGTGACCCGATCGAGCACATAGCGGTCGTGGGTGACCAGCACCAGGGCCCCTGGGTAGCGGTCCAACCAGCTCTGCAGCCACTCCACAGCGGCGGCATCCAGATGGTTGGTGGGCTCATCCAGCAGCAGCACATCCGGGCAGGCCACCAGGGCGGAGGCCAAGCCAACCCGCTTCCGATAGCCCCCAGACAGATCCGCCACCGGACGTTGGAGGTCGCTGATGCCCAGCTTCTGCAGGACTTCACGGCATTGCTGCTCGAGGCTCCAGGCCTCCTCATCGTCCATGCGCTGGCTCAGCTGGCCCAGTTCGGCCAGCAGGGTTTCGTCCTCTGGGGCCGCCGCCACCGCATCGCTGAGGGCGCTGAAGCGCAGCAGCAGATCCCTCTTGGCACCGCATCCTTCAAGCACCTGCTCCAGCACGGTGAGGCCAGGGGTGACACGACTCTCCTGACCCACCAGCTCCACCCGCAACCGCGGAGAACAGCGCCGTTCTCCTGCCCCCAGAGGTTCGCTGCCCGCCAGCACCTTCAGCAGGGTCGATTTGCCGGCCCCGTTCGGGCCGATCAGCCCCAACCGTTCCCCCTCACCGATGTGCAGCTCAAGATCGGCAAACAGGGTGCGGATGCCGAAGTCCTTGGCAGCACCCACAAGGCTGATCAGACTCACGAGGTGCGCTCGGGACGTTGACCGTCTAGATAAGCAAACACGGTCTTATCGCCCACATCGGCGGCGGCTTCCATCCCGAACTTGCGCAGGGCGAGAACCACCAGCAGAGCAGCCGCCACTGCCATCAAGGTGAGGCAGAGCTGGGGATTGGTCAGGCCGAGCAGTTGCCCCAGAAGAGCCAGTGGCAGCAGCAGGGTGAGGCCGATCGCCTCAGGGCGCTGAAAGCAGAAGAACTCCTTGAAGCCGATGCCTGCCAGGGCGGCGAACAGGGGGCCGATCGCCAGGATCCAGAGCGGTTGATCCGCCACGGTGATCAGGGCATGGGTCGGCCCTGCACTGATCAGCAGCATGCCCCAGCCGATGCAGCCCACAAACCAGAACAGCTGAAGCGCCCGGTGCAGAGGCCGGAGGTAGATGTGAATCCAGAGCAGGGCCAGTCCAAGGCCGGTGCTCATGGGCAGGATCCAGAGCCAGGCCCAGCGGGCGCCCAGCAGCCAGCAATGCAGGACCCCCGCCAGCAGCGCCAGACCGGTGGTCAGCAATGCCAGGCGGTAGCGCTGCACCTCCCGGCGGTCGGTTTCGGTGATCGAGTAAGGGCCGTAGACCCCTTCAAATTGCGGATCAGCCGTTGTCATGGCCTTGGAATGCCGGCATGGACCAGTGTGCTCAGCTCAGGGCCGGCCGGAACAATTCCGCCGGGATTCAGGGGGAACAAAGCCCCGAAGTAATCGTGGCGCCAGGCTTCGGCATCACAGGTGTCGTTCACTCCAGGAAGCGTGTGGAAGCGCTGCCGCCAACGCCAAAGATTGGGGTACTGCCAAAGGGGGCGGCGGCTGCAACCGAACAGAGGGGCGTAGACGAGCTCCCAGCGGATCAAGGTGGGGAACAGGCGAACATCCGCCAGGGTGAGCTGATCGCCGCAGAACCAGGAGCGCCCATCCTCAAGGGCTTGCTCCGCCTGTTCAAGGGCACTGAAGAGATCTGTTTCGGCGCGGTCGTAGGCCGCCTGTGTTCGGGCGAACCCGCAGCGGTACACCCCGTCATTGACGGCCGGTTGCAGCAGTGATTGCCAACGGTCGATGTCATCCTTCAACTGCTCTGGTGCCAGATCCGGTGCCTCAGCCGGTGCGGGCCATTGGTTCAGTAGCTCCACCAACTGGGCGCTTTCATTGCCGAGGATCCGAGGCCCGCTGGGATCCACCAGCACCGGCACGGTGGCCCGGTACGAGGGGGGCGCACCGCAGCGCCGGTAGAGCTCCAGCAAGGTCTGGCATCCCTGCCAGGGAGGATTCAGTTGCCAGCGGCCGGCATGATAGTCAGCCGTCGCCATCAGCGGGGTGAGGCTGCTGTCGAGCCGCCGCAGTCGATGCACCAGCCAGGTGCGATGGGCCCATGGACAACTTCTCCCAAGGATCAGCAAGGGTCGGCGCTGCTCCGGAAGCGTGGCTTCGATGGAGGGGGGAAGGGTGGCGCTGAGGTGATCGCTGCTCGGTCGTCGGTAATTCCCTTCCGCATCAGCCGGGCCAAGGCCTCCCATCAAGCGCTGCCATTGCCATCGCCAGCCCTGGCGGGCAGCGATCACAAGAGCCGGGGGAATGGCCATGGCTCAGTTGCCGTTGGCATCAGTCTTGCGGGTTCCCATGCTTCAGTCAGTTCGGTTTCCAAGCGTCGTGATGGCCGGCTGCGATGTGCTGGTGGTGGGTGGCACCCATGGGAATGAAGTCAATGGGGCCTGGCTGGTCGACCAGTGGCGTGAGCAGCCGGCTCTGCTGGACACCGCTGGACTGTCGCTTGCCCTGGAGATCGGCAATCCCGAAGCGCGCGCCGTCAACCGTCGCTACATCGACCGTGATCTCAACCGCTGCTTCACACCGGATCTGTTGAATCAGAGGGGGCAGGAGGTGGAACGGAAGCGTGCCCGTCAGCTTCTCGCGGTGCATGGCCCTGAGAGCGCGACCCCCTGTCGGGTGGCCCTGGATCTGCACAGCACAACAGCGGCGATGGGCAACTGTCTGGTGGTGTACGGCCGCCGTCCCGCCGATCTGGCCTTGGCGGCACGGGTGCAAGGGGCCCTTGGACTGCCGGTCTACCTCCATGAGGCCGATGCGGCCCAGACCGGATTTCTGGTGGAGCAATGGCCCTGCGGACTGGTGATCGAAGTGGGGCCCGTGCCGCAGGGCGTTCTGGACGCTCGGGTGGTGCGTCAGACCCGGATCGCCCTTGAAACCTGTCTTCAGCAATTGGCCGCGGCAAGGGCGGGGCGAGGCCGTGATCCCCACAGCCTTGTGGTGCATCGTCACATCGGCAGTGTGGATCTCCCGCGTGATCAACGCAATCGCCTGGCTGCCATGGTTCACCCTCAGCTGCAGGGACAGGACTGGCAGCCTTTGCGTGGTGGAGCCGCAGCGTTTGAACTGCCCTGTGGAGAGACGGTGCCCTTTGCGCTGGACCGAGGAGAGGCCTGGCCGGTGTTCATCAACGAGGCGGCCTATGCCGAGAAGAGAATCGCCTTTTCGATGACCCGCCGAGAGGTCTGGCCGTTCGATTCCAGTTGGGGCCGAGCTCTGGCTCAGCTGATGACCTGAGCTTCAGCGCAGCGACCCGTTGTAGGGAACATCGAGGATCTCATCGCCGTCGATGGAAACCAGCACTTCGGTCTCGACGGTTGGGGCCGGAGGAGTTTGCTGTTGCCAGCCCGGTGCGCCTCCCTTGAACAGGAACCGATAGCCGTTGGCGTCGGCTGAGAGGAGGCAGTCCACCCCCCGGGTGACATACATGCAACGGTCAGCCCGGTATAGACGCAGACCTCCATTCAGTTTCTCGGCTCGCATCCTGGCGAAGTTGGCAGCTTTGGTCTGGGCATGGGTGTAGGGGGTTTGGGCCTGAGCCAGAGGGGCAGCCAGGCTCATCCCTGTGAGCAGAAGGCTGAACAGGCGCATCGGTATCGCAATGGGTGCCACTCCACTCTGATCAGCGCAGAAGGGATTAGCCACAGGCCCAGACACCCCTGCCTTCTTCACTGCAGAGCAGATCGCTGGATTGACCATCTGCCCAGTACAGCCGCAATCGATCATCGTCAGTTCCCAGACGCAGGGTGAGGGACTGAAGTGGGCCGGCAGGTACTTTCTGATCGAGTTCAGCGTTGCCAGGATTTCTGGAGCTGAGTTTTCGCTCCAGTTGATTCACCCGCAGTTCCAGCCGCTCCAGTGCCGCTTGGCTGGCCTGATCGCCGCTGGAGGGCGACGTCCGTGCGCCGCAGCCGCTGATGGTCAGGCAAGCCACTGCCATGAGTGGCCAGGAGAAAAAATGGCGTTTCATCCGACGCAGGGACGTTGTCTTCCCTTCAGCGTCTCAGCTGAGGCCGGTCGAGACCAGTCTCTCGCTCCAGTAGATAGTGGCTCCCTGGGCCTCCAGTTCGTTGCGCCTGTGACGGGCGTGCTCGAGAGGAACCGTTTCCTCGAGACGACGTCCAGCGTGGAGCCAGCGGATCAGGACCAAAACGGGCTCCGGACAGCAACAGAATCTTAAGTCTTTCTGTGCTGCCCAGTCCCTGGCAGGGCTGTCGAAAACGCATTGCGCAATAACCGAACACACCTCTCAACCTTCCGTTACATTGGTGTGAGGCAGGGCGTCCCTGCCCTTCCTTAAACCGTTCCTTCGGGAACACTTCTTTCCGTTCTCATGACCACCACCCTCCAGCAGCGCTCCGGCGCTTCCAGCTGGCAGGCCTTCTGCGAGTGGGTCACCTCCACCAACAACCGTCTGTATGTCGGTTGGTTCGGTGTGCTGATGATCCCCACCCTGCTGGCTGCCACCATCTGCTTCGTCATCGCTTTCGTCGCCGCTCCTCCGGTTGACATCGATGGCATCCGCGAGCCTGTCGCTGGCTCCCTGATCTACGGCAACAACATCATCTCCGGTGCTGTTGTTCCTTCCAGCAACGCCATCGGCCTGCACTTCTATCCCATCTGGGAAGCCGCTTCTCTCGATGAGTGGCTGTACAACGGCGGTCCTTTCCAGCTCGTCGTCTTCCACTTCCTGATCGGCATCTACGCCTACATGGGTCGTGAGTGGGAACTCTCCTACCGCCTGGGCATGCGCCCCTGGATCTGCGTCGCCTACAGCGCACCTGTCGCTGCTGCCTCTGCAGTCTTCCTGGTCTACCCCTTCGGTCAGGGCTCCTTCTCTGACGCCATGCCCCTGGGCATCTCCGGCACGTTCAACTACATGCTGGTGTTCCAGGCTGAGCACAACATCCTGATGCACCCCTTCCACATGCTGGGTGTTGCAGGTGTGTTCGGTGGTTCCCTGTTCTCCGCCATGCACGGCTCCCTGGTGACCTCCTCCCTGGTGCGTGAAACCACCGAGACCGAGTCCCAGAACTACGGCTACAAGTTCGGCCAAGAGGAAGAGACCTACAACATCGTGGCTGCCCACGGTTACTTCGGTCGCCTGATCTTCCAATACGCCTCCTTCAACAACAGCCGTAGCCTTCACTTCTTCCTGGCTGCCTGGCCTGTTGTCGGCATCTGGTTCACCGCCCTGGGCGTGTCAACCATGGCCTTCAACCTGAACGGCTTCAACTTCAACCAGTCCATCCTTGATGGTCAGGGCCGCGTCCTGAACACCTGGGCCGACGTGTTGAACCGTGCCGGCCTCGGTATGGAAGTGATGCACGAGCGCAACGCTCACAACTTCCCCCTCGACCTGGCTGCTGCTGAGTCCACTCCTGTGGCTCTGCAAGCTCCTGCCATCGGTTGATCTGGAATCAACAAACGATTCAGATCAACTGAATCGGAAAGCCCCCTCCGAGGAGGGGGCTTTTTGTTGTGCAAGTGTTGCCAAGTTGCGTTCTGATCAGCGTTGGATTCCGTTGATGCACTCGTGTCCCGTTGGGGGCTGAAACCTCATCCCGAAGGCGGTTGGTATCGGGAAATGCAGCGGAGTTCCATTCAGGTCACAAGACCCGATGGTGAACAACGCAGTGCGATCACAACCGTGCTGTTTCTGCTGGCCGCAGACGATGTAAGTCGCTGGCACTGCGTTCACGGTGGTGATGAGATCTGGACCTTCCTCGGTGGTGCCCCCCTCAGCCTGTTTCAGCACTCCGATCGTGCTGATCGATCCAGTGAACAGTTGGTGAGCGCTGATCAGCCGGTGACCTGGGTTCCGGCGGGGGTCTGGATGGCAGCCCGCAGTCAGGGAGACTTCAGTCTGGTGAGCTGTTGTGTCGGTCCAGGGTTCAGCTTTGACGATTTCGAGATGCTGCGCGACCGAGCGCGATCTGAATGGCCCAAGGGGATCGATGAACGCCTCATCTAATCCGTGGTGATCTTGCTACCAAGCGGGAGTTGTGATCGAAACAGCCATGACCTGCGGCGATATCTTCCGCGTCATCATCGCCCTGTTCATCCCGCCCCTCGGGGTGTTCACCCAGGTGGGCTTAACGAAACCCTTCTGGATCAATCTGGTGATTTACCTCTTTGCGGTGGGAGGGCTTGGTTTTCCGGTGTTGTTCGGCATGTGGCCAGCCGCGGTGATTCATGCCTTGTTTGTGATCCTCACGAGGCGCTGAATGGCCCACATCAGCTGATCTCACCCGTTGTCCAGTAGCGGATCCGGTTGGGGTGGCGGTCCAGGTAGGTCGCCACCGCAGCCTCGGCTGATGACTCCTGCGCTTGCAGCAGCAAGCCATCCAGGTCGCGATCGGGGAGATGAAAGCGGCTGAGGAACGCTGTCACCGCAGGATGCCGCTGGTCCAGACCCTGTCGGGCCACCGCATGGATGCGTTCCGTTCCTCCGAAACTGCCTTTGGGATCCTCGAGGAAGCGCAGCTTGTAGCGGGCAAACATCCAGTGAGGAGTCCAGCTCGTGGCAATCAGCCAGCGTTGCTCTTCGATCGCCTGGGCCAAAACAGCAGCCATGGCTGCGCTGCTGGAGGCCACCAGCTGAATCGAGGATAATCCATATTGCTTGAGGGCATCCAGAGAGGCCTGGTTGAGCCCTGACCCTGGGTCAATGCCCTGAACGCGTCCATCAAAACGAGCAGCCAGCTTTGGGTCCTTGAGTTGCTCAATGCTGGAGATCGCCTCCCTCGGCACATAGTCGGGCACGATCCACCCCAGCCGGCCGGAGTACATCGGCCCGAGATCCAGCACCCGGTCACGCACCTTGCTCCAGTAATCCCTGTGGGTGCCTGGCAGCCAGGCCATCAGCATCAGGTCCAGATCACCGCGAGCCACGGATTGGTACTGGATGCCGATGTCAGCCATCACCCGTTCCACCGGTTGATTGAGCTCGGACTCGATCAGCTTGGCGGCCATCAGGCTCACCACCTCGGCATCGGCCCAGGCAGACCAGCCCAGTTTCAAAGGTTGATCGGCAGAGCTGTCGTCGTCAGGCGATTCGACTTGTGACGTTGATGGAGGGGTGTCCGTCGCCAGGTTGGATGGGGAGGTATCGGGGCGGCGCGCCAGGTTGTGCAGGGAGGCACCGGCCAAGCCAAGACCCGCCAGAAGCACACTGCGTCGTCGCCAGAGCTGAAGCTTGTTCATGGGAGTCTCCAGAGGTTCACCAGGCTGCGGACACGAACACGTACGGATGTGGCGGGGGGCGTGCTGAGGCTCTGGCTGAGCCGATCCAGGATCACCGCGAGGATCACCACGGCCAGACCGCCCTCGAAGCCGAGGCCGATGTTCAACTGTTGGATGCCTCGAAGCACCACATCACCAAGTCCTCCTCCACCGATCATCGAGGCGATCACCACCATCGACAGCGCCAGCATGATCGTCTGATTCACGCCGGTCATCAGTGTTGGCAGGGCATTCGGCAGCTGCACCTTGGTGAGCAACTGCCACTCGGAACAGCCGAAGGATCGCCCCGCTTCGATGAGATCCGCCGGCACCTGGCGGATGCCCAGAACAGTGAGCCGCACCACCGGTGGCATGGAGAAGATCAATGTGGCGATCACTGAGGGCACGGCGCCCGTGCTGAACAGCATCACGGCGGGAATAAGGTACACAAAGGCCGGCATGGTCTGCATCAGATCAAGCAGCGGACGGGTGAGCTGCCAGATGCTGCGTTGACGGGCGGCCAGAACCCCCAGGGGAAGTCCGATGGTGAGGGCCAACAAGGAGGCGGTCAGCACGAGGGCGAGGGTGCTGACCATCGGCTCCCACAGGCCCATGGCCTTGACCAGATTCAGACCGAGGAGACTGAGCAGGCCGAAGCTGGCACTGACCCGCCAGAGCCCCAGCAGTGCCACCACCAGAGCCAGTAGCCATGGGGATGGAGCGTTGAGGAATTGTTCGCAGAATCCCGTCAGCGTCAGGATTGTGGTGTTAACCAGGCTGAACAGGGCACCACCGTTTCCCAGCAGCCAGCTGACGGTGCTGTCCGCTGCTGCGCCTACGGCTCCGGACGTGCTGGCTTGGGCCAGCCAAAGTTGACTTGAGAAAAAATTCATCGACTCAGCGCCCGCAGGATGGTGTTCGGCGACACCGCCCCGATCAGATGGTGATCGGGGCCGACAACTGCCACAGGTCCGTTGGCTGCGGTGACGATCGGGATTGCCTCCTTGATCAGCATCGTTGAGGAGAGCACGGTGAGGTCAGGATTCGTTGGATCCCATTTCACCGATGGTGCCGATGGATCTGCGATGGCTCCGACGGTGAGGACGCCAGCGGGATCAACACCACGAAAAAATTCAGCCACGGCCGGTTCCGCTGGGGAGCGAAACAGCGTCTCCGCGGCATCGCACTGCAGCAAGCGTCCGTCCTGCATCAACGCGATGCGATCGCCGATCCGAACAGCTTCATCCAGATCGTGGGAAATGAAGACGATCGTTCGCCGGTGTTCCCGTTGCAGATCCAGCAACAGATCCTGCATGTCGGACCGGATCAGCGGGTCCAACGCTGAAAAGGCTTCATCCATCAAAAGGACAGGTGGATCCAGCGCCAGAGCTCTCGCCAGGCCAACCCGCTGACGCATGCCGCCGGATAACTGATCAGGCTTTCGGTGCAGGTCTTGACCCAAGCCAACCCGCTCCAGCGCCTGCTGGGCCCTGGCCAGGCGTTGGCGGCGGGGAATACCGGCTACCTCAAGGCCAAAGGCCGCATTCTCGAGGGCACTGCGCTGCGGGAACAGAGCAAAGGATTGGAACACCATTGCCATGCTGCGGCGTCTGAGGGCCTGTAGTTCGCTTCGGCTGAACTGCTGCAGCGATCGGCCTTCAATGTCGACCACCCCATGGCTGGGGGCGATCAAACCATTGATCATGCGGAGCAGGGTGGACTTCCCGGATCCGGACAGCCCCATCACCACGAAGATTTCTCCGGTCCTGACCGATAAGGAAACGTCCTGCACGGCGACTCGCGCTTCAGAGGAGCGGAGAAGTTCGGATGGCGAAGCACCCGGTCGACCACCGAAGGATTTCCACACCTGCCGGAGGCGGATCGGCTCATCCATGCCAGGCCTGTTCCGCTTCTGAAAGGGTAGGCATGCTGGTCAGAGCGGCGCCACCGCTTGCGGGGTGGCGATCTGACCAGGCGGGGTTCTGAATGTTGAAATATTCTCTGGGTCTGACTGCGGGGCAGCGGATCTTGGGGTTTGTCCTGTGCTGCTGATGGCAGATTGTTTTCTCAATCACTGACAACTGCTCTGTCAGTGTCTATCATTGGAATATGTGATTGCAGATCACCAAGACTTCATTTTGTTTGTTGGGGTAGGAATAGACCTTGCCCTGGTGAATTTTAAGAAGTCTGTTTGAACTTTGAATGGATTCGGAATGACGTCAACGCAGAACCATCCTTTGCAGGCCCAGGACGATCAGCAGCGTTTTGGAGATTCTCCTGAGTCGGTTCGCGAGACGGATCACTACCAGCAGGAGTACATCGAAGACTTCACCGATCGCTGGGATCGGCTGATCGATTGGAATGCACGGGCTAAGGCCGAGGGCGACTTCTTTATTCGTCTGCTCAAGGAGCACGGTGCCCGTTCGGTGTTGGATGTGGCGACGGGCACCGGGTTTCACTCAATCCGACTGCTGGAAGAAGGGTTTGATGTGGTGAGTGCTGATGGCAGTCCCAACATGCTGGCCCGAGCATTCCGCAATGCGCGAAACCGCAATCAGTTGCTGAGAACCTCTCAGGCGGACTGGCGTTTCCTCAACCGAGATATCCACGGTGAATACGATGCCGTGATCTGTCTGGGTAATTCATTCACCCATCTCTTCAAGGAGAAGGATCGGCGCAAAGCCCTGGCAGAGTATTACGCCGTTCTCAAACACAACGGCATTCTGATACTCGACCACCGTAATTACGACCGATTGCTCGAGGGCGGATCCGCGGTCCGGCAGGGGAAAGGCAATGTGTACTGCGGTGAGGATGTGGAAGTTGGCCCGGAACATATTGATGAAGGGTTGGCGCGCTTCCGCTACTCCTTCAGTGACGGTGGGGTTTATCACCTCAACATGTTCCCGTTGCGCTATGGCTATGTACGCCGTCTGATGTCTGAAGTGGGCTTCCAGCAGATCAGCAGCTTCGGTGACTATCAGCGGGACTTTGAAAATCCCGATTTTTATGTACACGTCGCAGAGAAGGAATATCGCTTCGACGTTGACGCCACCATGCACTGAGGCTGATGAGTACAACGAACGGCTCAGCAGCGGATTCCGTCGCCGCGACTTACTACGACAGTCAGGACGCTGATCGGTTCTACGAACTGGTTTGGGGTGGTGAGGACATTCATATCGGTTTGTATGCAACGTTCGATGAGGCCATCGCCACGGCCAGTGACCGCACTGTGCATGCCCTGCTTGATCTGGCCGACACCCTGCCCCAGGGCGGATGTGTGGTGGATCTCGGGGCTGGTTATGGTGGAGCATCACGGCGCCTGGCCCGCTGGAGTGAACGATCGGTTCATGCCATCAACATTTCCTCAGTGGAGAACGATCGCCATCGGCAGCTGAACATTGACGCCGGTTTGGATCAGCAGATCACGGTGCACGATGCCTCCTTTGAGCAGGTGCCCGTGGCTGATGCCAGTGCTGATTTGGTCTGGAGTCAGGATGCGATCCTGCATGCCGGTGATCGAGCCAAGGTTTTGGCCGAGGTGTCCCGTCTTCTCAAGCCTGGAGGCTGTTTCGTGTTCACCGACCCGATGGCAGCGGACGGTGTGGAGATGGGATTGCTTCAGCCGATCCTTGACCGGATTCACCTGCCGGACCTTGCCTCTCCAGCCCGTTACAAGGCCTGGGGTGAGGCGGTTGGTCTGACGCTGGAGGTGTGGGATGAACGCACCGAGATGCTGGTGCGGCACTACGACCGGGTGCGTCAGGACACCCGTTCACGCCGCGCAGAACTGGAAGCGAGCATCAGTTCCGCTTATCTGGACCGGATGGATGTGGGCCTTGGCCACTGGGTGGAGGGTGGCCAGCAGGGACGTCTCAGCTGGGGTTTGATGCGTTTGCGCAAAACCGACTGATTCAAGGGGTGGTGCTGATCTCTGACTCTGTTGCAGCATCTTGGGGTGACGGATTGGATTGAAGCGTCTCCTCAGGAGATTCGACTTGATCAAGGATGTCCTTGATGTTGACGCTATCCATCACTTCACTGCCAGAAACAACGGTGACGTTGTGACGTTGATGCGCTGTACTTCCATTTGCATTTTCAGACCGTCAAACTGCTCGCATAGTCTTTTATTGATACGGTCTTGAATGATCTGAACCTGTTTGTAACTGGGGGTGGTCGGATTAGTCACGCGAACGACCAATAAAATTTTCGGCGTTTGATTGCTGCTCCAGTAATCCGGCCAGTCAAACAGAATGTTTTCCAGTTCCAGGGAGTCATTGCTGCCGAAGATCTGGGTTCGCTGCTTTAAATATGCGCTGATATCCTGTTCGATCCTGACCTTGGCGTTGTCCCGTTTAACGGCATAAAGGTGTTGTTCATAGCGGCCATAGAGCTTGAACCCACCCAGCTGGCCAGAGCCAAGGCCAGCAGGAGCGGCAACCGCGAACGTCGCTGTCGGCGCAGTTTGTCTCGGAAATAGGGCTCCCGAATGGCCAGCACCGAGATGCCCCCAATCAATATGCCCCCAATCAATATGCCCAGCAGGTTGGCGGCATAGAGCAGTCCGGCCCCCCGCGCGTCTGTGAAGTCACCCGCTGCCAGCATGAGCCCCATCACGCAGACCGGGGGAACCAGGGCCACGGCAATCGCCGTTCCGGCCATGGAACTCACCGCACCAGGGTTGACTTTCGCGTAGGTGGCGATGGCGCCGGCGGCGAGGGCGATGCCGAGATCCAGGAGCGTCGGCGTTAATCGGCTTTGGATTTCCCCTGTGAAGTCATCCACGCCCGTGAAGGAATCCACGATCAACAGGCCGTTGGCCTGAGCGATCAGCCCAAGTGACATCGACAGCAGCACCGTCACGATGGCAACTGCCACCAGGGTGAGGGCGGAACGGGGAAGCAATCGCCAGTCGCCGACGAGGATGGCGAAGACGGCGACTCGGAGGGGGAGGATCCAGGGTGCCACCACCATGGCTCCGATCACCACAGCGGCGTTATCAGCCAACAGCCCGAGGGTGGCGATCAGCCTGGCGTCGCCGTCGTAACTGCGATGAAGCTCGTCAAGACGATCGCATTCTTCTAAAAGACGTTGTTGATCGCCCGTCAAATTTAAGAGATCTTCAACTCTTGCGACCAACGATGACGGGAGGAATTCCTCCGGTTGTCCCGGGAAGTGCCGGAACCACTTCCGTACGGCCGTCCCATTTGTCCAGGAAGAGCTTGAACAGCACCTGCTCGTCCAGGCTGCGATTCAGCGTGTCGTAACGGATGGCTTCCTGCTCAGCGATCTTCACTTCCGTCTGAGCCCTCAGCAGCTGCTGTTCGGCAATCTGCTTCTGTTCGATGGCTGCTCTGTATTCCTCGGCGATTTGCAGACCCGTGAGATCGAGGCCACGCACGTCCACGTAATCGAACTTGTCGAGTTCCTCAGCCACCGTGCGTTCGACCAATGATGAGATGTCGTTCCACTCCGTGGCGATTGTCACCAGCTCGTACTGCGAAAACACCGACTTGAGAGCCTTCAGCAGCGAGGGCTGAATGATGCGGGGGTAAATCTCACGATCGTTGCCGGCGATGGTGCGAAAGATTCGACCGGCCTCGTCGGGGCGAACGGCGTATTTCACGGTTGCCGTGGCTTCGATCACCTGGAGATCCTTCGTCAGGGTGGCGAATTCCTCAGGCCTCACCTGTGTGCGGACATCGAAGCCAGACACCGCTTGCACGAAGGGGATCTTCAAATTCAAGCCGGGCAGACGTGATCCTCCACTCACCTTGCCAAGGGTGGTGACCACCGCAACCTGCCCAGCGGGAACAATGAACAGGGACTGACCCAGAAGCAGCAGCACGCTCAGCAGAATGGCGACCAGACTCACCAAACCAGTGGAAGGGTCGTTGATTGAACGGGGGGTCTGCATGGCAGCAGGTGTATTGCCAAGATGATGTCGTGTCGTGCGGGTTGCTGTTGGCTCTGGCACTAAATCGACACCAAGTTCTTCGGCTCACTCTTGGCTTACCAAACTGCGATTGAAGTGCCACGGTCAGGCAATGCCTGGATTGATGGGCTGACGGACGGCTACCGCTGGGGAACGTCGACCATCGATCCTGCTGTCGGCTACACCTTCATCAGCGATACTTCTGCACTCCAGGGTGGCGAATTTGGGGGCTACCCCTCCTGGGGCTGGAGCGACGAAGAACGTCAGCTGATGGAGCAGGCCATGGCTGAGATTTCAGCGGTGTGTGCCCTTCAGTTCACCGATCGCGGTGATGACAACGACGATGATGTGGAGATCTGGTACTACAACCTCGACAAACGGGAGTCGGACGACAGTTACGGCTTTGCATACACCCCCGGCAGCGACTCGGATGAGGGGTTGGTGGCCATCAACTGGTCGACCTACCAGAACGCTGATGGCAGCTTCAAAGATTCGATTGCCTCCGGCAGCTTTTACGGGATCACGTTTCTGCATGAGCTTTCTCATGCCGTCGGCCTGAAGCATCCTCACGACAAAGGCCTGCTTGATCAGCCCCGCTTCCCTGGGTTAACGCGCAAGTCGAACGAGTTTCGCGACAAAGGCGATTTCGATCAGAACGCCCACCCCTTCACTCAGCTCAGCTACGTCGACCAGGGGGCCCGAAATGGAATTGTCCCGCAATCCAAGGAGGCCTACGGCTTTCTTCAGACGCCTGGGGCACTGGACATTGCTGCCTTGCAATGGATGTACGGAGTCAATTCTAACGCTGCCTCCGCCAACGACACCTATGTCTTGCCTTTGGAAAACCGTGAGGGAACAGGCTGGCGTTCGATCTGGGATACCGGCGGGGTGGACCGCATCACAGCCGCTGGTGCCACAGCTCCAGTCACCATCGATCTGCGCAACGCGACCCTCGGCGAAGACGTCAATGCCGGCGGGTACGTCAGCCGCGTTGACGGTGTCTTCGGTGGTTTCACCATCGCGCACGACTGGGATGGCACCAACCTCGGCCAGCCTGCAGGGCTTTGTGTGATTGAAATTGCCATCGGAGGAAAGGGAGATGATCTCCTGATTGGCAACGAAGCTGACAATCGGCTGAAGGGAAAAAAAGGTTCTGATGTGTTGGTTGCCGGAGGTGGCCGTGGCAACCGGGTCACCGGCGGCAAAGGGAGGGATCAGTTCTGGATTTCAGCTCAAGCCGGTGCCTTTGTGGAGGTCACCGACTTCCACAGACGCAAGGATCGGCTGGTGTTCGATGTCGACTCCACTGCCGTGACGCTCGATTCCAGTGGAGATGGCAGCCAGGTGTTGGTTGATGGTCGGGTGGTGGCGCAGCTTCCAGGAGTCAGTGATCTGGATCTGCAACGCCACGCTCTGTTCACGGTCTTCGAGGGGCTCTAGGCCGACTGCTGGAGGGCTTCTTCCATCTGGCTGTTCCGCTGTGCTTCACAGCGCCTGCATTCTCGGGTGTCCAGTGCGAAGAAATTGAGCGAAAGCGTTTTTCCGCAGTTGCTGCACTGGCGCGTTTCCGACGCAGGGCTGCTCAGCATCATTCGGTTCATGATCCATTCCCATCACTGTGCCACCTTCTGTGCTCGAGGACACATTTGGACAAGGGTCATAATTGATGTATTGGCTGAAGTGGGGATGGCAAAGGATGCGGGGACGCAGGCCGAGCACACGAAACGCCGCCGCCGAGGGCCGGCCATTCCCCTCGAACAGGTTTCACCGGCAGTTTTGACCTCAACGCGGGATGTGGCCTTCACCCTGCAGCAACTCCGGCTGGATCCAGCCGCGGAGGAGGTGCTCAAGGCGGTGCTGGATCGAGCGGCCCATCTCGAAGAACAGGCCAGTGGCATCACGGTGTTTGATGACTGACTCTTTCAACCCGACTCAGGAAACCACCGAGCAGGCCGTCAGGACGTTGCTTCTGGCCATCGCCGGACCGAACTACGCCGGAGCTCTCCATGAGGGGGATGTGGCGCAGCAGATTGATCGCTGCTTGAGCTGGGTCAAGGCGGAAGCTTCGGAGGCGGCATCCCTGATTGAGTCCTGCGTCCCCCACGGCAAGCCGATGCTGGCTCAGGCCCAGAAACGCTTGGAGGTTCTGGAGTCACTCAAGCTTTTGCAGGGCTTGGTCACATCCCATTTCGCCGATAGCTCACGCGGGTCCTGACCATCGCGCCAGGGGGTGAACATCAGGAAATTTCCCGCGACGAGCCCTGCTGTGACCAGCACAGCCACGATTTGCTCCAAGGTTTCAATTGACATGGGCGTACGTCCAGGATCACTTCCTGAGTCTGCGTCGCATTCGGGGAATGATCAGCCAATCCATAACGGCAAAACTGAAAAGACAGGGGAGAAAACCTCGTCCAACAACAGCACAAATTGCACGTTTGTGGTCCAAATTGCAGATCAGCAGTTCAACCAACCAGAACAGAACAACTTTTGCGGCGAAGGACCGCAAAGCAAAGTTGATTTCATCGGCATTCAGGCCCAGCAATCTGATCATTGGTTTGCCGGTGGGGTGAATGGTGATGGGTCCGCGGACAGGCCGTTGTCAATCACTCCTTATGGGTCACCACAGCACCTGAAACGGGATCCGTTACACCAAGTTCTGGCGAGAGTTCCTGTAGGAAATCTCGTACCTCGTTGAGGTGCTGAATCATCTGTGGTCGGGCTTCCACAAGCTTTTCTTCACTTTCCCAGAGACCCACGAAGCAGTAGCTCCGCTCTCCAGTTTTCGCCCAATAAGCATCCAGCATTCCATCAGGGTTGATCCAGGCTTCCGTGGCGGCAACAAATGACTCCTCACAACCTTCCTTGCAGATCACGCGTATATTGTCAGAAATTTCGCTGCCATTGTTCATTCTTGGATGGCACTACCTTGTCAGGCACTCCAGTTATTGAAAGTATTCCTTGACACATAATTTAATCACACTGGCTTTGTGAGGTGCTGTAATCACTGGTGTCAATTTTTTTATCTTGACCCTGAATTGCGGTTGTTTTGATATATCCCGTTGGTGTAAATGAAGACCAAGCGATATTAGGGGGGCAGTCAGCTGCGAAAACTGAATTCAAGACGTGTTTTGGGTCGTTGGCGAATCACGTTCAGCACCTGAACGCCTGAATTCATGGCTTTACGCTCTTCGGCTAGGCCCTTGAGAATGAGGGATCCACAGGCTTGCCAATCCTGTTGCGTCACAATCACGGTTTGTGCCTGCCGGAAAAACGCTTCCGCTTGCCTTTGGTGCTGAATCTTCTTTGCGTCTTTGGCAGCAAATGAGAGAGGATTGTCTTTGATGTCCTTCATGTTGTTCTTTCTAGAAGTATTATAACTCAACAGCCCTCATTCGTTAAGGTGTTGAGGGGTTGCTTGTCGGCAGTGCGAACAATTCCGCTGAGCACAGTCGATGGAACACGCATTTATTGAGATTGATCACGGCAGCAACGCCAGAAACCGATCCCGTTGGTGCTGCTTCTGGCCACACGCTTACATGCCACGTCACCACGACTCGGATCACTGTTGCTCGAGATGGTCACGCATTCAGATGCCAGTGCAGATGCTGGAGATAGCCACGATGCAGATGTTGTGAGGGCGAGTCGAAGAAGTTTGGCCATAACCCATGGCAGTGAAGAGGAAGCAAGCGGGCTGGAGTCCCCATACTGATGACCATCATCACCTCGAATGAAAGCATCTGGATGGATGAAATGTCACTGTGCTTGGTTGGGCAGTCGTTGAGCCATGGTGATCTGGAAGGCAATTTTTGCCTTGAATGCGTCCAGCGATGGGAGGGAGGGCTGAGGGGCCTGACCTCTTTTTTTTGCCAGATGACGGGCGATGCGGTGGTGAAGAATCCGCTCTGATCGACCCGATCAGAATGGAATCAACGATCGTTGAGGTTTGTTGTGGGAGCCCTGCGCAAGATCTGCATGAATTGACGCCCCCTAGACTGCATTCTAGCAAAGCTAGTGGTGGCAGTCGATCTCAGCGAATTTCTGCTGTCTGCACGCAAGATTGCGCGCAGCTTTGCAGGTAGTTGCACAAAATCCTGCATCGAGTCTAGTGCTTGTGTACTAGCGGCCATGGGCGATGGAGGACTGGGATTTCTTCGACGAAAGTAAGCTGCAGGGCTGGAAGGGTGGCGTGCTGGGGCTGGTTGGGCCCCAGGAGCCGGCTAGGAGTTGGTTATTTCCCTGACCTAATAACAAAAATGTTCCAAAGGTCTTTAGGGAGAAGCGGGTGAGGGAACCCGCTGGCTTTCATCTCCCAGGGCGTTGCCGTAGTGATCGCTCCATCTTCATCATCGGTTGGATGAGAAAGATTCCCACATAAGTTGTAATACCTATCAATGGCTACTCAGGTTCGCGGGGCTACCGGACGAGCTGCATGGATGTAGTGAACGGTATTGAGGCATTGCCTCGGATGCGTCAGGGGAGTGGGCTGAGGGGCCTTCTCCCTTTTTTTGCTTGAGCATGGCCATGACAAGCCGAGTGCCGTTTCCCCTCGATCAACGCCGACGTTGTTGCTCACATCGTTCCCAGGATCCGAATTGAGTCGATAGGGTCCACAGACCCTTGACTATCTCTTGTGAACCGTCATCCGAACATTGCCTTCTTTGGTGGCACTGTGATCATCGCGATCATGGTCATGGCTGCCTTCGCCAACATCGCCAATGCTGGCGGTTGCTCGTACAGCAAGTCTGCCGAAGGAGCCTCCGAGCAGATCGACAACAATCAGACCAACAAGAAAGAAGCCGAGGCTTGATGGCTTAGGACAAGCCACAAGCTGTCCCCGCCCAACTGGCACAGTGACAGTTGGGACGCTTACAGTTCAGTTGTGAGGGAAAACTTCACGGGTTGGAAACAAGGTCACACCCCCGTGAGGTTTCGGAGCCCCTGCCTTTGGCGGGGGTTTCTTTTTGACCTCAGTTATCCACAGGGTCAGTGGATCCAAGCTGTGTCTTTGGACCGCAATGGCCGCTCATGGCACCATCCCTAGTGCTTTAGGGCACAAAAAAACCCGGTGTGACTTGCACAACGGGCAGGGTGATGGGGGAGATCCAAATATGGCGCAGCATCCTCGCGCTGACTAGCCCCACATATAGTGTCATCAAAGTCGGAACAGAACTTCAATACACAATTGAGGAAATCAGTTCCTCGTGGCACAAATGAGTCCAATGAGGTTAGCTTTATCGGGTCCGGCCGGATGATGGGGATCAGCCGAAAGGATTTTTGACCTCGGGGATCTCTCCGGGGTTTCTTTTTGCGCAAGCCACTGAGCAGGGCGAGCCAAAAGCACGATATGTATCCGCCTGAACGACAAGGGTGTTGACGCCCCCTCTGTAAAGGAGTTGTAGCAACCGCTACTGACAACGTTCACCTTGCTTCTGCAAGGCGCAGATCACCAGGCCAAGGAACGGGGACCTGGATTTCTGAGGAACCTCAAATGACCCTGACCTATCGCGGCCAGAAGTACGACCAGCAGAAAATGGCTGGCGCCTCTAACAAGCCTGCTCTGACCTATCGCGGCGTTTCATACGCCAAGTGATTCAGGCTTAATCAGAAGATCCAAAAACCCCTGCCTTTGGCGGGGGTTTCTTTTTGGCCGCCTCAGTTGCCGAGTCGATCAAGGGGTTTCATGCGCTAACGATGGCAGCGGATTTAGTGGTGGTGGAACAGAAACGCCAGCACATAGCCGACCACCAGACCTTTGGCAAAGGTCAGGGTCAAGTACTGGTACTTGCTGAGGCCCAAACGCTTTCGCACCATTTTGTGGAAGGTCCTGTCCCATGCAATAGCCCTAGCGATCGGGCCGGTGGTTTTGGTTTTCGTACCCATGCTTCAAGGACTGGGGACAGCTGCTTAGACCATATAAATGCCTAGCAAGGACCGCAGCTTCCACGAGGCGCAAGAAAAGCTAGTGGTTAGGGGTGGCACGTCTCTGCAAGAACGGCATACCGGCTTCTACGTCTCAGTTGGCAGTTAATTCACGATGACGTTGACCAAGTTTCCGTAGATCGAAAGGAGCTGTTGGCGCTTTCGATTCACTGGTTGCATGCGGCAGCAGCGAAAGGTTTGGAGAAAGGCAACTCAGGTGCATGCGTTGCAGCCTTCAGGGAACTAAACCTCCTGTGTGGACTGGGATCTCACGCGTATCCAGTCCATCGCCGTTGATTTTTTCGGAGTACCGTCTGGAGTGCCAAAAGTGACATTTAAGAAAAAACGGCCCCCAGCTTTGGCTGAGAACCGTTGGTATAACTAGCGCCCCCTGTAGGATTTGAACCTACGGCCGACTGCTTAGAAGGTAATTGGTCAGTAGGTGCTGGTAACGGGGTCAAATTCTCGTAATCACTGGAAAAACCTATTGGTGTAACTGGGCTAGCTGTCAGGCCATGCGCACAGAAGTTGCAACCCGTTCTTGACTGTTGCAACCATTCTGCGCACAATTCTGCGCACAGACCCGAGCAGCTGCCCCTAGGCAGTCGGTCATGCCCGCAAAGCGAGAACAGTGGTTCGTCACCGTCAGAAGGCAGCTGAAAGCTGAACACGGCTTTGGCTGGTCCATTCGTGACCACCGAGGCACGGTGCAATTGACCCGCCGGTTTGAAGACGACAGCAGATCTTCGGCATACCTGCCGTTGCCCTGGCGCAAGGACTCCGGCACACCAATCTTGAACTGGGTCACTGCCATCAGAAACCTGATGGAGCAGCAGAACCTGCCCCTCAAAAAAGCGGTTAAGCAGTACGGCGATTCCCTTGCTGATCCAAAGCAAGCAGCCGCAACCGTTAGGTCAGGTGAGAAGGCATGGAAGACAGCCCTTGAAGCCTTTATGGCGACGAAAAGCGGCTGCAGGCCCAACACCATTAAGTGGACCTCTGCACGGCTGCAGAAGCTCCTGAACACCGTTGGCACGGCTCCAAAACCACGCAACGCTGAAGCTGCTTTGAGGGCTTACGCCGCTCAGCACTTCTATGACGCTGATGGCAACGCTGTTGTCGCTGCAGGTGGCACTGGGCGTGCCAGGGCGCTGAAGGACTGCGTGGCGTTTCTGAAGTGGGCAACTAATCGTCAAATGCTGCCTGCGCGGTTTGTGCCTCCATCAGGTGCAGCAGATACGGAACTGATGCGTGAGCTGGTTGGTACGGCAACAGCTGAGGTTGAAGCTGCCAAGGCAACGCCACCGTTGAAGAGCCATCAGATCAGTGACCTGTTGGATGCTTTGGAAGAGGCAGGTCGGCACGACCTCAAGCTTTGCGTTGGATTGATCAGTTATCTGGGTTTGCGGCCTGGTGAAGTTTCCGTTTTGCAGGTCAAAGATGGTCAGGCAACCATCGGCCACATCAAGCGGAACCACCGCAACATGTTCAAACCAGCTAAGGCACCTGATCCAGTGATGCCGCTTGCAATTGCTGGTCGTCCTGCTGGTGAAGCGCAGCAGATGTTGGCTGCCTTCGAATCAGGATTGGTGCGGTTGCCCAAGGCTGTCAGAAATCAGATCGCCATGATCAGCGAGAAAAATAGTTTTCAAGGTGTTGGCGCTGAGGTTGGTCAGCAGCTGAATCGTTTTCCTTACTGGTGTGACGTAATCAAGGCAGGCAACCCCGATGTCACGGCGAACAGCTTGAGGCACGCCTGGGCCTTCAGGGCTCACATTGAATCTGAGAATCACATGCACGAACGGGTGGCCGCAAAGTGGCTGCGGCATTCGCTTTTGACGCATCTAAAGCATTACGGCCACTGGCTTGATCGCGAATCAATGGATGCAGCTTTGGCCAAAACGAACGCTGGTGTGTCCACCATCCCTGCCCCCTGAGTTTGTCCACAGGCCCCGTTGATAAACCCAGAAATAGTGTTGAAAAGGCCCGAAAAAGGCCAGATTTGGATCGTTGACACCATCTATGGTGGTAATTCAGTTGCAATCGGTTGCGACATCCTGTAAATATTGATCAGCGGCAATCAAGTCGCTTTGCAATTCAGTTCCGTCTACGGCGAAACACTGACCGGGCTATCGGGAGGTTCCACCCCCGATTTCAACTGTGTGAGTCACCGGTTACGCCGGTGGGGTCAGGAATAGCAGCTCTGCAATCCGCAAACAGTTCTGTATTCCTCTGATTCCAATGGAATTAACGAAGCCACGATTGGTTTTGAAGACGGTTGATGCTGCCAACGTGATGGCAATCAGCCAAGGCCACCTAAAACGCCAAATGGACACCAAAGGTGGTCCATTGATTGGTGGTGAGGATTATTTCCTTGGCCAACACAAGACCAGCCCAATTACTTGGGATGTTGATCGCTGCCGTGAAAAGTTTCACCGGCTTGGAATGCTCCGTCGTCAAGAGCAGGCATAAAAATGGCCGGAACAATTAGCTCCGACCTGGGTCCGTGGATTGAACCCAGTTTAGGTGACCCACTGCTATTTCAGCAGTTGGTAACTCCGGTGACATGCTGGCCGGAGCCTGAAGATTGGTGGCCCTCGGGTAAGGATTGTGCGCAGTTTGGTGCGCATTTTTTCCCTTTCGACTGGCAACAGGCTGAAAGGTGGTGCCATTACCTCAACCGTGATCCTGCTGATGTCCGCTACCGGGCACTACCGCGTGGCAATGGCAGGGCTTACAGCGGTTGGCTCAAAGATGACTGGCAAGACTTCCCGCTTGCTCAAGCCAAGGGCTACGGCCTTTACGCCGTGCCAAACCTTGGTGGCGACAAAGCCGCCGACATAACCAGCTGTCAGTCGCTGTTTGTTGAGTGGGACGACATTCCCATGCGGCAACAGTTCGCTAGGCCAGCAGAGGTTGGTCTGCCTGATCCAACGGTTTGCGTCGCAACCGGTGGCAAATCAGTCCACAGCTTCTGGACGCTGGAGCAGCCGATCTCAGTTCAACGCTGGCGTCCGTTGATGCAGCGGTTGATCAAGCACTGCAATAGCGACACAGCAATCAAGGATCCAAGCCGTCTGATGCGCCTGCCTGGTGGTTGGTACATCAGCCAGGACTTGAAAGTTGGCTGGCCATCAGTCATCAAGCCCGGCTGCTTCAAGCGTTATCCCGTTGAGCTGTTTGAAGAGTCGCTGCCGCCTTTACCTCCGCCAATTGAACGTCCACGGAAGGTTTATTCCGGGCCAGACAGCACCCTCTCTGAGATCGGCGAAGCACTGTCTGCCATCCCGCGACGTGTAGCTGGGCAAGGCAACTACAACCAGCACCGCAACATCTGCTGGGCAGTTGTGGATGCCTGCCATCAAGCCGGTTACAGCGATGAAACCGCTGTTGATCTGCTGGAGGCATGGTCGCCTTCAAAGCAGTGCGGTTGGGACATCAGCCAGATCGTGCGCAGTGGTGGCGCTCAGATCACGGCAGCAACGCTTTTTCACCACGCCATCAATAACGGTTGGAGGCGTCGTCATGACGACTGAGGCAATTCAGGCGGCTGTTGACCGCAATGAAATCACTATGTCTGAAGAGGGCGTTGAAGGTGCATCCAGGGTCATTGAGTTGGCTGCTGGTAGGGATGCCTTTACCTACGACAACCTGCTGCCACCCGATCTGGCTGCTGCTGTTGAGCTGATCAACCAGGAAGATCCAGCTGACGCCCTAACGGCAACGCTGATCTTTTTGGTTGGTTGTGCCGGACTGTTGAAGCTCGGCAACCGCGTCAAATGCAGCGCCCGGTACAGCGTGCCGATGAACCTGTTTATCGCCTCTGTAGGCCCTACTGGTTTGTCCAAGACAGGTCACACCACCAAGCTGATTGATGCCCCATCAGCCCACATTCGCCTTGATGCCAAAGAGCATCACGAGCGCATGGTTGTGCAGTGGGAACACGACTGCAAGGCCATCAAGAAAAAGGAAGACAGGCCACCTAAGCCGCTTCCGCTGTACCCACACATCAAGCAGTACACGCCTGAAGCTCTTGATGTTTGGCTCCCTCACTACGAGGCAAAACGCCTTGGTGCGCTGATCAAGCGTGAAGAGTTCAGCGCCTTGCTAAGGGCAATGGACGCTGACACCAAGCGTGGGCGCGGCACTGCTGAAGGGCAGTTTCTGGAGCTGTTCGATGGTGGTGGCAACACCAGCTACGGCGTTGTTGCTGGTGCTCGCCATTACGACGGCAGCATGGTTTCGGTGTTCGGCAACATCCAGCCGGATGCTTTGACAGAGCTGATCAATGGCAAAGATGCCACCGGCAAATTTGCACGATTGCTCTGCGTGAAGGTGCCGCTGGTTGGGCTCAACCTGCGTGATGAGGATGAAACCCCAGAAGAGGAAGCCGCGTTGCATGAAGCCCGCAAGGTGCTGGCTAAATACGCCGACCGCTTCCACAAATCACCACCACGCGTATACAAGCTCTCAGCGGAAGCCCGCCGTTTCTACAACCGCTGGTTTATGCCCCGGAATCTCAAGGCGATTGATCCATCAACGCCAAAGGTGATTTCAGCGATGTGGGGCAAAGCTGGTGCCCATGCGCTTCGGCTTGCGGGCAACCTGCACATGCTGTGGGTTGGTGAAGATCAAGAGATCAGCGTTGATCTGATGCGTCAGGCAGCGGCAATCGTTGATCAATGTCTCCAAGAGACAGAGCTGTTCCACAACCAGTCTGCTGACAGGGCGCTGCGGTACATGCAGCACATCAACTCCGTTAGCCAGGAGCTTGGTGAGGTGACCTACAAGCTCTCCCACGCCAAAGCGACGTGGAAGGGTGGGCGCACCTACAAAACCAAGGACTTTGCTGCCTGCGTGGAGATGCTCTGCGATCACGGTTACGGCGAAGTTGTTGAGGACACCAGCTCGCTGACCTACAGGTCACTGCGGCCAATGCCTGGTGACAGCACTAACAGCAAAAAACAACCCGTCTGTCAGCTGGAATCGATTGCAGCGCAGTCAGTTTCAAAGAAACGACGGTTTTGACACTGCTCCCACCGCTTGCAACACCCACTGTTGTGAGCGGTGCTGAATCCTTGTTTTCTTGTCAGATTCCCCCGGATCAGTTGCAGCGCAGTTGGTTCGGGGTGACACCAGTAATGTCAAGCCTTGTCAAAGGTGGGATGCGCACTCGAAACTCTTTCAGCGAAGATGGTTACAAGAAAGACCCATTCCTGAGTGGCATCACCAAGTAGGCCATACAAAACTCTTGGGACCAACGAAATCATTGAGCAGGCCGAGCAGCTACTTGCCTCTGCTGATACAAATAAACTCCGGCTCCTTCTTGAGGAGATATCCAAACGTAGAAGAGCTGAGAGAAAACTATCGACAATCAAAAAGAAAATTGAAAAGCAACTTTCAAGGAATGCTACTGCCCCTGGCTCTACAGCGGCTAGTTTTCATGAAGGAGAGGAACGGAACCAAGTAGACAAGCAAGAAGGGCACAAAAAGAATTTAGGCCATAATGCCGCTCAAAAAAAACCTGCTGCTGATAATCCATTAATTCCAAAGGCCGAGAGTAATTATCTTGAAAAGCATCCATTGCCAGAAAAAAAGGAAATATCAATCCATGAAATTCGTAAATCTGGGCCAGAGCTTATGGATACTCCCGATCCTTTGGTTTTTAATTTAGAGGAAAGTTCGGTTGATGGGCTTGATGTTTCTGAGATTTCTAGAAAGACTTGGGCGGAGCGTTTTTATCATGCACTTAACCAGCGAATATCTGACTCGAAGAAGAAGAGTTCTAAATCAATCTCCTTTCAACAAGGTAGGAAAGTTGTTGCTCTTACTTCAGCAGAAGACTCCATTGCATACATTGTAAATGTGTCTTCCCGAGCTGACGAGCTTTTCCCTGGTTCATCAGTGGTTTTGAGGACTGCCAATGGAAAAACAGATGGGCGAGTTGTTGCTATTAGTGGCGCCTCTAGCAATGAAGTGACATTGACAGTAGAGGAGGACTTGGGTGAGCACCTTAACGGCGGTGACATATCCGTTGACGATACCGCTATGGATATGTTTATTCGTGATTTGCTGGCGAGGGAATGTGGTATTTCAAGAAAGGGAGATAAGGATAAGAAGTCGACCAAGAAAGGATTGCTACTTGAATTTGCTTCCAACGTTTTGAGTAATCAATATCAATTACTGGATGAACCTATCAAGGCTTCTCATTTGGAGAAGCTGAATTCTTCTCAAGCCTCATTTATTGAAAAGGCTTTAAGTTATAATTTTTCAATTCTTTGGGGCCCTCCAGGGACAGGAAAAACGCAGACTCTTACTTCTGTAATTAAAAATCTTTGCGATGCGGGAGAGAAGACCTTGATCTGTTCAAATACAAATATGGCAGTTGATCAGGTCTTCTTGAAATGTTGTCGCGAGGATTCAAGGTCGTATGTTGATGAAAATAAGTTTGTTCGCATTGGCAATATTAGTCATAAAGACTTGATTAGAGACCATCGACAGCAAGTGACTGTGGAGGGTATCTCCGAGAAATTGGGACTTGAATTTAAAGAGGAAATCGCCCAGCTTCTGTCCAGAAAGAGTCACCTTATTGATCAAAGTAGTGACTTGTTAGATAAATCTTCTTTGTTTGATGAGCTTGATCGTGTAGGAGTTGAAATCCAGAGGTCAAAATCAGAGTTTTTGCAGACTCAAGCTCTAGCAAAGAGTCTACGAGATGAGATATCATCTTTAGAAGATTCTGCCAATGAACTTCGACAAAAATACAATGATAGAAGCTCGGGGCGAGGTGGATTAGGTGGTGTCTTCGGGAGAACTCCCGAAACTCTTAGAAGACAGATAGATGCATTAGAGAAAGATATATTGCATAAAAATTCTACCCTTGATGGCTATCGATCTAAGCTGCTGCGGTTAAAAGATCTATCGGAAGACCTTGCCACTCGTAATGTTGAAGTTTCTAGACAGCTCTCCGGTATTGATAGGGATTCTTTGAATGCAAGAGTTTTAAAGATTAAAGCAGATGTTGGAGATATTGATTCTAGATGTAGAAAGCTTGAAGAATCTCTTCAGGCACTTAAGCAGACGATTATAGAAAATTCTTTTGTTGTTGGTGCCACCCTTGCTAAGACATGTATGAACCTTGGTGATCTTGGATTTTACGATAATGTGATCATTGATGAGGCCTCGATGGCCTCTCTCCCAATGCTATTTGTTGCAGCATCAATTGCTAAAAAGCGAGTGATAGTGTCCGGTGATTTTTCTCAGCTCTCACCAATTTGTCAAACTGACAACAAGTTGATTAAGGATATTCTCGGTAAGAGTATCTTTGAGGTATGTGGTATCGAGGATGACGTTAGGTCTGGTTCTGGCTTGTCAAAAAACTTGGGATTTCTAGACACTCAGTATCGAATGCAGCCTTCGATATGTAATCTCATATCCGGCTATATGTACAACAACCAGCTCCATTCGGGTTTGAAGTCTGATCCTATAAACATTATCCATCCTCTTTTGGATTCGCTAGGGGAGCTTGTTTTAATTGACACCTCGCCTTTGCTTTCGTTTTCGTCTACGCCTGCTTCTGGCGGCAAGATAAACCTTCTTCATGCTTATATCGCTAGAAAGCTTTTGCTACAAGTAGCTGATTCCAATAATCTTTCTTTAGGGTATTGCACACCTTTCGCAGCTCAATCGCGCTTGTTCTCTAAGTTGCTTACGGAACAGGATCAAAAGGTTATTACCTCGGTGGGTACTGTGCACCAATTCCAGGGTGACGAACGTGATCTTCTTGTGTTTGATACTGTAGTTGCACAGTCTGAATCGAACTTCCTGGC
Source organism: Synechococcus sp. A15-28 (assembly GCF_014280175.1). Taxonomy (GTDB): domain Bacteria; phylum Cyanobacteriota; class Cyanobacteriia; order PCC-6307; family Cyanobiaceae; genus Parasynechococcus. The sequence continues at coordinate 1,696,415 of NZ_CP047931.1, read as the reverse complement.
CCCTTTTATTAATTCAATTAAGCCGCAGGATGAAGGTGCCAAGAATTTAAATGTAGCAATAAGTCGTGCCAAGAAGTCATTGGTTGTTTTGGCTGATCTGAATGTTCTTGATAAGCAATTGTCTAACTACTCTTTCTTACGGGAGGTGCTCTTTTCTATGCAGATGAAGGGACGTGTCGTTGATGCAAGAGCCCTTGTAGATAAAAGCGAGTTAGGCGCTATTGAGGCTCAACTCTCTGTAAATCACATTTCGGTCGCTAAGACCTCTATTCAGGATGGAATGGTGGATGAGACGTCGTTCTTTCCCCTGTTATATAAGAACATTGAAGAGGCAAAAAATACGATAGTTATATTCTCTGGATTTTTCACTCCTTCTCGTGTTGATGAGGTTCTCACTGTCCTTCGAAAACCTATTGAGGATGGTGTGACGGTAAAGTTTGTGCTGCCAACCAATCAAACAAATGGAAGCTTTGGTAGGTCTGATCCCAGTAAATCATTTGATCTTGTTCGCTTGATAAGAGATAGAGGTGTTGTGGTTGAGCAGAGGAACAAGCTTCACCAAAAAGCTGTGCTCATTGATGATGACTTGGCCTGGTATGGTTCTCTAAATCCACTTTCATTTGCTGGTTCTACGCTTGAGTCAATGTTGCTGGTAAGGCAGCCTGGAATAGCTCTCGAATTGGCTAAATCTCTTTCACTTCCTGGACCAGTTGCGCCCTCATCGATGGTCGATTGGGCACAATCAGAAAATCCTAAATGCCCTAAATGTGGTTCGAGAACGGTTTATGCGAAAAGTAGATTTGGCTTTTATTTTCCCTGTGAAGATCTACATTGCGATGGCAAAGCTCGTGCCCCCCGAAGATGATGACTTTCCCTTTTCAAGAGATATTATTCAAAACTCGTATGGATTGGAGCGGAGAATGACTCTATTGGTTATTGACATGGCCCAAACATTGGAAAGCATTTAATGACTCAATCCACTGAATCATCAATGAAGGGTCTGGATTCTATTGTTCTTCATGGCCAGACTTTCTTCTTTAAAGAGGGAGATTTTTATGACTTTTATTGGCATGACAATGCCGCAAGTGAACTCTATCCACACTTAAACCCCAAGCCACAATTCGAGGAACATGAATTTAATGAAGCCGGTTCTGAACTTGAAGAACACCATAAAACATGGGAGGAGATCACACTCCTATTGCTAATCACACAAGATGGGAGAGAGCTTGGCCCTGATGAAGTCGCTGAGCTATATGGATGCGATGACCCTTTGTGCGTAGGCGCAAGTGAATATAGAGACTTCCAGGAGGATGCGTTTTACGAATATTGATCCCTCTCTAATCGGGTCTTAAAAAAACGCTATCGACGCGCCACTGACATGTGCCCTGCAAGGTCTTATATAGTCCATCAACATCGAGCAAACGCTGACCACTAGGCATCTGGACATGCACATGGGCATCTAGCCAGCCGTCATTCATCAGCTTGTACAGCTGCGAACGGCTTTTATATCCAAGGTGCCTTGCAGCGGCACTCACACTCATGAGTTGCATTGCCTGTCTCCTGGTGTCTCTAAATGTCCAATATTTTGACAACCACTGTCTAAAGGATCAACGCGCCTTCGGATGACCCACAAAGGGCGCAAGAGAAAGGACCCGTTGCAGTCAACATCATCAAACCATTATTGGCAGTAGTACTTAATGGGTATTGAGCTATCATCATTTCCCAATGCAAGGGATTCTTCCCAGTCACTGCATGCCTCACTTATTCTTTCAAGTCTGAACAGGGCATACCCTCTGTCAAACAAGACATCCGCATGAATATCGGAGCGCCAAGCTTTTTCATCCGCTATTTTAGAGTCAATAGAAGCAGCCTTATTGTAGTCATCTAGCGCTGAGCTAAAATCATTTAATTGATATTTGAGATTGCCTCTCATACGCAAATTATTTGCATGCATAGGATCGATGTTTATAGCCATCGAGAAGTCCTGAATCGCGCCATTCAAATCTCCAATACTTCTCTTGGCAAGGGCCCTATTACCAATGGCATTTATGTGCTTAGGCTGGATTTCTATGGCTTGACTATAAGAGTTGATGGCTGACTTGAACTCATTCTGGTCATCATAGTTGTTTCCTAGAACGTAGTGATATTTAGCTACTTTGCTATTCATTCTAATTGCGCTGGACAAGTCTTCCTGGGCCTTTGCGAAATTATCAAGATCATTATGAGCGACCCCTCTCATGTAATAAGCCTCTGCACTTTCTTCGATATCTAATGCCTTAGTCGATTCTTCGATCACTATTGATTCTTTTCCTTTTTTATACAAGCTTTCCTCGGCTATCCGCAAATGCACAAAAGACGACGCCCCACATGCCTGAAGTAGAAGTCCAAGCATTAATGAGATGCTGATAGGCCGATTCATAAAACCCGAAACTTATCAAGAAACAGCTCCTCAATTTTAAGCCAGTCCTGATATTGCAGAAGAAATCCCGGGGTGTCCAAGCCCCGGGCCAGTACGCACCACAAGCAGGGCGCTGTCGCGTTTAAGCGCGCTGTTAACTCACTGTCAGGCTCTGGTGTTGCCGTGGCGATAGCCCCAGCCAGGACGACTGGCTTTGTCAGCTTCATGGTCAAGCTTCCGGCGCAGCAGAAGCTCGTAAATCATCTTCTGGGCACCGACAGCAGCTGCGAACTGGCCTGACTCTTCGGCCTTTAGAGAGATGCGTTGAAGGCTTGTCGCTATGTGGCAGATCAGGTGTTGAGCGTCGTGTGAATCAATGCTCAGTTGGAGCTGATCATGCGCCCAACGACAGTCCCGTTGGGCAGATGAACGTGAGCACCCCCATTGCGACATCTGTGCGGTCACAACGTCGCTGAAACCCTTTCCCTGACTGACTAGAGCCAACGCTGATTCACGGCGTCTGTGGCGTTCAGCTCTGCTGGTTCTGGCCATGGATCAGCCCCTAAAAAATCGATGTGTCTCTGTGGCGCCAAACAAGGGTTCAGCTCACTCCGCCACAGTTGCTCTCCTGAAAAAGGTCATACCGGATTTTCAAAGCTTCAGTACTGACGTTGGCCACTAACTTTGGCTTGGTGATTCCAAGCACCGAGTAATTCAAGCCATCTTTAAAGACCACTGATTGATCAACTGGATCAAAGGCAAATAGGTATCGATCAAAAGCAGCATGGTGGTTAGGGCAAAGAGGTATGCCATTGCTGAAATGATCCACACCATTCAAGGCCACAGGAACAATATGTGCAGCTTCTATCAAGGGCTTGATCTTCATCCCACAAACTTGACATTCTAAGCCGTGAGTACTGATAACAGATTCTTTAAAACCACCAGTCCTGGGGCGGTATTTAGTGGTCATTGATGCAATATCACGCTCGTCGATGACAGTATTATCTGATTCTAAATAGCCTTCCCTTCCCAAAGATCTGTAGCCGTGCTGTTGTCTTGAAATATGGGCAATAGCAATATTAAAAGCCACGTAATTAGGCCGCTTGAAGGTTCCATCCTCTCTTTGCGCACAAAATCCACACAGCTCGGCAATTTTGGCTCTACCAAATTCTGATTTGCCACGATGTTGAAGGTGAATTTCCTCCATAGCATCAACTTTGTCGTAAAGCTCTTGACCCAATAAAGCATTAGGGAGTGTTTTGTAACGCGACCTAAATCGTCTAGCAAATTCATCATTGTCAAGACCTACATACCAATAATGATCTTTCATGGTTTTACCTCTAGAGCCTCGCTGCGGCGTTGCTGACGTTGCTGCTTGGTGGTGATTGCCATGGTGATCAGCGGCGATTTATTGGGACAGCTGCAAAGCTCTGCTTGTCATTAGTTAATTGGCTCAACTAGGACGAGGTAAATCCAGTACTCACTATCTTCTCCATTGTCGGCTGCATTGTAAATTGCTTGTCCATCCAAAAGCTTAAGCAAAGCGCCTGAAACTTCTTGTCCATAGAACTCATCTGTTTTAAATGGACTTGCGTTGAATAGATCTTTATTGTCAGGAAAAGTCTGAGCTAGAATTGATATTTGCCTTACGAGTAAGGTTATTTCTTCTTTTGTGCGTTCTTTTTTTGCCCAAGCCCACTGCCAGGTGCCACGAATTGTATTGTATGAACCTACAGAAGCTATTTTGTATTTAAGCAATTCCTTGTTCGTTTTAATGTCTACAAACTTAATCCACCCTTCGACTAGATCGTATTCATACCTTGAGTTGTTGCCTACGGCCGCCTGAAACGTTGAATTAAATGCAGCTTGCTTTTCGCTCAACTCAAGCGCTGACTGCTCTATAAATTGATCGAAGCTAATTGGCATTGCAGTAGCTGGGAGAGCAAGAGAAAGGGCAACAGTTGCAGCTAGCAGGTGAAACACTTTTAAGGGTTAGAGAAACACTCTCTTTTCGCGTACACGTTTCTGCGTATACTCCTCAATTCTAAAACAAATCACATCTTCTGTCGAATAATGCCTTTCAATGATGCAGTCAAATCCACTCCGACTTGACTTGACAAGCTCAATAGCGGTTCTTGCCTTATGATAATTTTGCTTGTTATACAAATGATAGACAAACTTATTTTCATATGCCCCAACGTGGTCAGGCGATGCCTCTGTAGGAAGTGGGTTGAAACTCAAATTATGCAATACCGAGCAAAATGGATTTGAAATTCTTTTTCTATCTTCTTCATGAAAAAATGCGTAGCACCTATAAAACTGATGACTCCACTTATCGTATTGTGATTTAGCGGCCTGCCTGGCCTTTTCTCCTGCCAGGTATCCATCTTTTAGGGCACCAGTGAGTTCTACATTAAGTGGCTTATCAAAATCCATAGAGAGGGATGTGTTCTGTTGACAATGTAGTACTAAGTCTCATTTTCGTGTTAGCAGTAAAACCTCAAAGTAGACCGTGCTCTTTGAACATTGATACAACAGCTTCAAGCTGTTCGTCATCCCAGTGTGGCGACAGCTTGCTGATGCAGCGTTGAATAGTGGCCTTGCTGGTGATAAGTCGTCTCCCAGCGCAGGTACCGCTCCTTGCGATCAGTGCGCGGAAATTGCAACTCCACTCCCCGTGTAGTTGAGCTTGGGTCAAATCTGCGCACAATTCTGCGCACAAATGTTGGTTTTCAAGAAAAAACGGCTCCCAGTAAATCGCTGAAAACCATTGTTATGACTGTTAACGCCCCCTGATGGATTCGAACCATCGACCGACTGCTTAGAAGGCAGTTGCTCTATCCAGCTGAGCTAAGGGAGCTCCTAAAACCATTCTGACAGCCACCGGCTGCTCCTAGAGTTCAGGGCTCCTAAACGACATTGATGGCCCCACGTCGTCTCAGCGAAAGCGAGAAGCAGGACCTGGTGGGTCGTTACAAGGCGGGAGAGTCCACCGCTGCCCTTGCGGAGGCCTTTGGCTGCAGCCCAAACACCGTGACGCGCACGGTGAAGGCGTTGCTGCCCCCAGAGGCCTATGCCGCTCTCAAGGCCAGTCGCCAGAAGACCGGAACAATCACACCAACGCCAACGGTTGCTCCTGCCGCGGAAGAGGAGTCATCGGTTGATGCGGTGCAGGACGAAGACAACGATGAGGGCGCTTCAACACTGGCATTGGACGATGCCGACGACTTCGGTGAAGACACCGATGAGGTGAATGACGAGGAAGGGAGTACGGAGGACGATGTCTCCGCAGCGAGCCAGACCTTCACTGAACTTGTGCCTTTGGTGGGGGTGGCTGATCTCAGTGATCGGGTTCCAGTGGAGGTGCAGCCGCTGCTACCAGGGTGTCTGCCGAACAGCGTCTACATGCTTGTCGACAAGGTGGTGGAGCTGGATGCCAGGCCGCTGCGCGACTTCCCAGAGCTTGGTCACCTCGAGGAGTCTGAGCTCGACCGTGAGGGCCTGCTTCTGTACGGCAATCCCCGAGCCGCCAAGCGCCAGTGCGGTCGTAGTCAGCGGGTGATCAAAGTGCCGGACACGGCCGTGTTCGAACGCACGAGCGAATACTTGCTGGCGCGAGGGATCACCCGTCTGGTCATGGATGGCAGCCTGATCGCGCTGGATGCAGAGGCTCAGGGCTGATTGATCAATCCCAGCGTTGCTCGGGAAGCATCACAGCAGCAGCACTGCCGCCGCTGACCACACCAATCACCATCGAGAGTCCCACCAGGAAGCCTGTGGGCAGCGGCACCGATCGTGCGGGTCCAATCTGAATGCTGTGTCGGTCCTTCAGGTTCTGAGCCCCCAGGCACAACAGCAGCAACAGCACTGTCCCTGCCCCCAGGCTGATCAGCATCAGTCGGAGACGCAACAACATCGACCTCAGATGGACGCCCTCATTCTGACGGGTCCTGGTGAAGCAGGGAATACAAGCGTCGACGACTGATGCCGGTTTCGATGGCAAGTTGCCGAGCTGCATCACTGGGGCTCGCCCCTTCACCGATCCGTTGCTGCAGCCGTGCCAACAGCTCCTGGTCGTCGGGTTCTGACGGTGCTTGCTCTGGACAGCCCCCGAGCACAAGGGTGAATTCCCCCTGGGGGCGCAGGGACTGAAAGTGATCCAGCGCAGCCGCAATGGTGGGTCCCACCTGCTGTTCGTGTCGCTTGGTCAGTTCCCGCGCCACCTGCAGAGGGCGTTCGGAACCACAGTGCTCCGCCAGGCTTTGCAGGAGCGGCAGCAGCCGATGCGGTGCTTCATAGAGCACGGTTGTTCTCGGCTCTGTGGCGATCTGTTCCAGACGCTGTCGACGTTCCTTTCCTTTGACCGGCAGGAATCCCTCGAAGCAGAAGCGACCGCTGGGAAGTCCACTGCTGACGAGGGCTGTGGTGGCGGCACAAGGACCAGGGACGCAGATCACCTCAAAGCCTGCGCAACGGGCCTGCGCTGCCAGCTCCTCGCCTGGGTCGCTGATGCCGGGAAGGCCGGCATCGCTGATCACCGCCACACTGTCGCCATCGCTCAGCGCCTGCAGCAGCTGCGGCAGACGGGTGCGGGTGTTGTGCTGGTGGAAGGACAGTTTTCGTCCCTTGGCCTGAAGAGTGCTGAGCAGCTGACCGCTGTGGCGCGTGTCTTCACAGGCGATCACGGTCGCCCCAGCCAGCACCGCCTTGGCCCGCGGAGACAGGTCACCAAGATGACCGATCGGTGTGCCCACCAGATACAGGCATCCGGAGGCAGGCTCATCCCGCTGCATCACAATGGCCAGCGCCTGTTCTGATCATGATGCCAAGCTCTGCCGTTCTGCCCGTCGGCGTCAGCCAGGACGCTCTGTTGTCGGAACTCCGACGCCTCAGCTGGGGTGCCGCCGACATCCTGCGGGCTTACGCACGGGGAGAGCAACCGCCCCATGGGTTCCCCAAAGCCCTGAGCGTCGATGACGGCGGAGAAGGCCCCGTGTCCGCAGCTGATCTGGCGGTGAATCAATGGCTGCTGGATGGGCTGTCAGCTGCGTTCCCAAAGGCCGACTGGACCCTGCTCAGTGAAGAGACGGCCAAGGACCAGCTCACGGAAGGCCAACCCGTGCCGGCCGAGTGGCTTTGGATTCTCGATCCCCTCGATGGCACCAAGGATTTTCTGCAGGGCACGGGGGAATATGCCGTTCACCTGGCTCTGGTACTGGGTCAGCGGCCCGTGATCGGGGTGGTGCTGCTGCCGGAGGCCGACGAACTCTGGATCGGCATCGTTGGCGAAGGCGCCTGGTGTGAGGACCGCCAAGGGCAGCGTTCCCCCGTGCGGTTCAGCCCACGCACGGCGGTGTCGGATCTGATCCTCGTGGCCAGCCGCAGTCACCGCGACGACCGCTTGGTGAAGCTCATCGACGCCCTCGAGCTCGGCGGATCCAAGGCGGTTGGCAGCGTTGGCTTCAAGGTCGCCACGATCCTGCGCGGTGAGACCGACCTCTACGTGTCCCTGTCGGGTCGCAGTGCCCCCAAGGATTGGGACATGGCGGCCCCGGAAGCGGTGTTGCTGGCGGCAGGAGGCCGGTTCACCCACGCCGATCAGACCAACCTGACGTACAACACAGGTGATGTCCGTCAGGCCGGTTGCCTGATCGCCAGCCATGGAAAAGCCCACGCCGAGCTCGGAGAGCGTGCGACGCGGGCCATGGCCGAGATCGATCCCGGCTTTCAGGTGTGATCAGCTCAGGGGGGCCACCGGGGTGGGCTGAGGCTCGTCCCCGGAGCCATCGCCGCTCTGGGGCACGCCCCGGAGGGTGAGATTGATCCGGCCGCGATTGTCGATTTCGCGCACGCGAACGGTGACCTCGTCACCCACCTTCACAACGTCTTCCACCTTCTCCACCCGGGCTTCTGACAGCTGGGAGATGTGGATCATGCCTTCCTTGCCGGGAAGGATCTCGACGAAAGCACCGATGGGGATGATCCGCGTGATCGATCCGGAGAACACCTCGCCCTCGTTCACTTTGCGGGTGAGGCCTTCGATGATCTTCTGAGCTTCATCGGCCGCCGCTCCGTCATGGGAGGCGATGGTGACAATGCCGCTGTCCTCGATATCGATTTTGGTGTTGGTGCGCTCAGTGATGCCTTTGATCGTGCGGCCGCCGGGGCCGATCACTGTGCCGATCAGCTCAGGATCGATCCGGAAGCTCAGCAGACGCGGGGCATGGGGGGAGAGGCCCTCGCGGGGCGTGTCGATCGCCTCCAGCATCTTTTCAAGGATGTGCAGACGGGCTGGACGGGCCTGATTGATCGCCTCGGCGATCGTTTTCACCGGCAGACCGGTGACCTTCATGTCCATCTGCAGGGCGGTGATGCCCTTTTCGCTGCCGGCCACCTTGAAGTCCATGTCGCCGAGGAAATCCTCAATGCCCTGGATGTCGGTGAGGATGCGGATGTCGTCGCCCTCCTTGATCAGGCCCATGGCGGCACCGCTCACCGGTGCCTTGAGGGGCACGCCGGCATCCATCAGCGACAGGGTGCTGCCGCAGACGGATCCCATCGACGTGGAGCCATTGGAACTGAGCACCTCACTCACCACCCGCACCACATAGGGGAAGGTGTCTTTGGCGGGAAGCACAGGAAGGATGGCCCGTTCAGCCAGGGCACCATGGCCGATTTCACGGCGTCCAGGAGAGCGCATCGGCCGGGTCTCGCCGACGGAGTACGGCGGGAAGTTGTAGTGGTGCAAGTACAGCTTCTCGGTGCTGGGATGGAGGTCATCCATCTCCTGGGCATCGCTGGGGGTGCCCAGGGTGGCGGTGGAGAGCACCTGGGTCAGACCACGCTGGAACAAACCTGAGCCGTGTACCCGTCGAGGTAACACCCCAGCCATGGCACTGATCGCACGCACCTCATCAAGGGCGCGACCGTCCACCCGCTTGCCGTCCTTGAGGATCTGCTGACGCATCAGGGTTTTGGTCAGCGCCTTGAAGCTGTTGCCGAGCAGCTTCGAATTGGAGGCGATCGCCACACGGACGGCGTCATCCTCCTTCAGCCCAGCGATGGTTTCAGCGGCTTCAGCCTTGATGGCATCGAGGGCTTTGTCACGCTCGTCCTTGGTCTGTTCGAATTTCTTGAGCACCTCGCTGATGGCTTTGGTGCACTGTTTCTCCAGGTAAGCCGGCAACGTGGAGTCCTGTTGAGGCGTCTCGGGCTTCACCTGCTCGATACCCAGATCCTTCAGCAGTTGCTCCTGGGCTTTGATCAGTTCGCAGATCGCTTCATAACCGAAGTCGATCGCCTCGATGACATCCTGCTCGGGCAACTGGTTGCCTCCCGCCTCCACCATCACCACACCTTCCGGGGTGCCGGCGACGATCAGATCAAGATCCCCGCGTTCCATCTCGCGGTAGCTCGGATTGAGGACGAAGTCATCGCCGAGGAGGCCCACCCGCACGGCCGCCATCGGGCCGTTGAAGGGGATGCCCGCCAGCAGTGTGGCAATGGAGGCACCGGTCACCGCCAGCACATCCGCCGGGACCCGTTCGTCCAGAGAAAGACAGGTGGCCACCACCTGAAGGTCATCCCGGAGCCACCCAGGGAACAACGGCCGCATCGGCCGGTCAATCAGACGGGCTGTGAGGGTGGCGCGCTCAGGGGGCCGACCTTCACGGCGTTGGTAGCTGCCGGGGATCCGCCCTGCGGCGTACAGCCGCTCCTCGTAATCACAGATCAAAGGCAGAAAATCGATGCCTTCGCGTCCGCTGGAGCGGGTGGCGGTCACGAGGACGGCGGTATCGCCACATTCAACGAGAACGGATCCGCCCGCCTGGGGGGCAAATCGTCCGGTGGTCAGTCGAATCTCACGTCCGTCAAAGGAGATCGACTGGGTTTGTCCTTGCACGACGGTTTATGTCCACTTGTCAACGGATAGTTTGACATTTCACCGCATCCGGGCATCAAAAAAGGGGAGCCGAAGCTCCCCTTGCAGAACCATTCAGGCTGTTGGGTCCAAAGCGGATCTCACCAGCTGGACTTCACCACGCCGGGCAGCTCGCCTTTGTGTGCCCGCTCGCGGAACTGATTGCGGCACAGGCCGAAATCGCGGTAATAACCCCGGGGTTTGCCTGTGGCCCAGCAACGGTTGCGGATGCGGCTGGGGGCACTGTTGCGGGGTAGCGCCTGAATCTTGCGGTGAATCTCCAGACGATCCATCGGATCCTCGGCTGCATTGAACGCCGCCATCAGCGCTGCACGCTTGGCCCCATAGCGCTCGGCCATCTTCTTGCGCTTGACGTCGCGGGCGATCATCGACTTCTTGGCCATGCAGCTCTGGAGCAGCGATAGGACGAACCAGTGAGTTTACATTGCAGGTTGACCGGACTTCAGCGCTGGCCCATCAGCTGCTGCACGACGGACAGCTGGCTGGTGTCCCTCACGATCAGCACCAGGGTCAGCCCAACGATCAACAGGAACCCCGATTGCGCCACCGCCAGTTGAAGCCGCTCGGGTACCGGGCGCCCCCGGATCGCCTCAATCCCCAGCAGCAGCATCTGTCCACCATCCAGCAGTGGCAGAGGCAGGGCGTTCAGCACCGCCAGATTGATCGAGATCAGCGCCATGAACAGCACCAGGCCTGAGCCTCCCTGCTCACTGAGTTGAGCCCCCATTTCCACGATCTTCACAGGACCGCTCACCTGACTGGCGGTGGCACGGAAGTTGGTGATCAGCCCTCCGTAACCAGCCACTGTCTGTTTCAGCAGGTTCTGGAATTCGCCCAGGGTGTAACTGATCAACTCTCCAGGGTTGGCGGCTGTTCTGGAGTCCCCGCTGAGGTTCATTTGGAGTTGGGCACCGATGCGTCCCTGCCCCTGCTGATTGAGCGGCGTCATGTTGATCACCTCCAATTGCTGATCCCGCTGGCGTTGGAGCCGGAGCGTCTGATCCGGGGAGCTCTTGATCGTCTGCACCATTGATCTGACGCCCTCCTGGCCGGCGGAGAGAGGGTCCCCTTCCAGGCTCAGGACACGGTCCCCCGGGGTCAGCCCTGCGCGATCAGCCGCTCCTCCGGGTTGCACCGCCACCACCAGCACTCCAGGGTCCGGTTCCGCCGGTAACCCCACCAGGGCAGCCTGTCCAAACAACACCACCAGTGCCAGCAGCAGGTTGGCGAGCACTCCTGCTGCAATCACGAGGGCTCGCTGGGGAATGGGGCGGTTGCGCAGCAGATCCGGATCATCGGCAGGGATGGTGCTGTCCTCGTCGTCATCCGGAAAGGCCACGAAGCCGCCCAGGGGGAGCGCCCGGATCGCGTAGGTGACACCGCGTCGCTGGCGCTTGATCAGCGCTGGGCCGAAGCCGATGGAGAAGCCGCTGACGCGAATCCCCTGCAGGGTGGCGGCGAGGAAATGGCCTGCCTCGTGGATGACGATCAGCAGCGCCAGAACGGCCATGGCCGCAAACACATTCATGCCGCTCTCAATCGCGCAATCGGGTCATTCTGGCTGGAGTCGATCACAGCCGACGTAGGGCATCAGCGCTTTGGGCAGCAGAACACTGCCATCGGGTTGCTGGCCCGTTTCCAGCAGGGCTGCCATGGTGCGGCCCACGGCCAGGCCGCTGCCATTAAGGGTGTGCACGAGTTTCGAGGCTTTGCCTTCTTTGGTTCGAATGGCGGAGCGTCGGGCCTGGAAATCACCGCAGACACTGCAGCTTGAGATTTCCCGATAGGCCGCGGCACCCGGCAGCCACACCTCGAGGTCGTAGGTGCGTTGCGCTGAGAAGCCGATGTCTGCGGTGCAGAGATCAAGCACCCTGTAGGGCAGTTCCAGCGCCTGCAAAACGGCCTCCGCATCGGCGGTGATCTGAGCGTGAGCGTCTTCGGAGTGGTCCGGGTGAGCGAACCAGTAGAGCTCCACCTTGTTGAACTGGTGCAGACGGATCAGCCCGCGGGTATCTCGTCCGTAACTTCCGGCTTCCCTGCGGAAGCAGGGGCTGTAAGCCGCGTAACGGAGAGGCAGTTGATCGGCGGGGATGATTTCGTCGCGATGCAGTGAGGTCACCGGCACCTCGGCGGTGGGGGTGAGCCAGAGGTCGTCTTCAGAGCAGCGGAAGCAGTCATCGGCGAATTTGGGCAGTTGGCCCGATCCCGTGAGGCTGGCGCTGTTCACCAGCACTGGAGGCAAAACTTCCCGGTACCCCTTGCTGGTGTGCAAATCCAGCATGAAGTTGATCAATCCCCTCTCCAACCGAGCTCCCTGGCCGATCAGGGTGACGAAACGGCTCTGGGCGATGCGGACGGAACGCTCCGTGTCGAACAGGTGAAGTCGCTCGGCGATCTGCCAGTGCTCCTCCAGCCCCTCCTCCTGTCGCGGGTTGCCCCAGCGGCGCAGCTCGACGTTGTCGCTCTCGTCCTTGCCATCCGGGCAGTCCGGTGAGGGCAGGTTGGGGTAGGTGAGCAGCTGTTCCTTCAACTGTGTGGAGAGGTGCTTCTCCTCCTCTTCCAGCACAGCCACTTTCTGCTTGATGGCGTTGCCCTGTTGCCGGAGTTCGGCGACCTCCTCACCTTTGGGGTCGGCCCCCCCTTTGATCTTCTGGCCGACCTCCTTGCCGATGCGGTTGCCCTCGGCCTGCAGCCCACTGCGCTCCTCTTCCAGCTTGCGCTGTTGCTGAGCGATCACCTGAAGGCGGGTGAGATCCACGGCCTTGCCACGACGTCCCAATTCAGTGGCGATGACGTCGGGGTTCTCACGCACCAGGCGCTGGTCGAGCACGGATCCTGCAGAGGAGGCGCCGGCAGCCTATGGCAGGCCGATCAGAGAACCTGTCCGAGCATCACGGCAGCTACGGCAGAGAAGACGGTGATGCCGAGTGCCGTGATCGGATTCTGTCCCTGGGCCACGGCCATGGTGGTGATCACACCAGCTCCGAGGCAGGCAACAGCGAGCTGAGAGGTGATGTCGTTCTGGCGTTCCACGGGTTGAAATCGATTGATCGGACCGTAGGGATCGCTATTAATCAAGTCTTCACCCGAGGCCGCGTTCGTTACGTGGGGTCAGGCTTCGTTACGTCCCGCAATGGAGGCGGGTCGGGCACGGCCGCTGGAGGCCCATGCCTGAAGGGCCTCCAGCTGTTCCCGTGCTGTTCGGGACAGGGGGATCAGCTGGGAGGCAGCGCGGATCAGGTCGGTTTCATTCAGCTCCCTGCCTTCTGCGAACGCCAGATGCATCGCTTCGATCACGGTCTGCTCCAGCTCAGCTCCGGAAAATCCGTCAGAACGACTGATCACCGTGTCCAGCGGCAGCTGCAGCCCTGGGCGTCGTCGATTGAGGTGCAGGCTGAGAATGCTGTGACGCTCTTCCGTGGAGGGAAGGTCCAGCAGGAAGATCTCGTCAAAGCGCCCCTTCCTCAGGAGTTCCGGCGGCAGCTGGTCGACACCATTGGCCGTGGCGACCACAAACACCGGCGATTGCTTTTCGGCCATCCAGGTGAGCACGCTGGCCAGCACCCGCTGACTCGTGCCGCCGTCGCTGCGGCCATCGCCGCCGAAGCCCTTGTCGATTTCATCAATCCAGAGAACACAGGGGGCCATGGCTTCCGCCCGCTGGATCGTTTCACGGGTGCGGGCTTCACTGGCACCAACGAGCCCCGCGAACAGCCGCCCCACATCCAGACGAAGCAGGGGCATCGACCAGCTGCGGGCGATGGCCTTCGCTGTGAGCGATTTTCCAGTCCCCTGGGGGCCCACCAGCAGCACGCCCCGAGGCATGGGGAGTCCGAAGCGACGAGCCTCGTCGGAAAAGGCACGATGACGCTGCTGCAACCAGTCCTTGAGCGCAGCCAGTCCACCGATCGCATCCGTGCCGGTCTCCGTGACGCAAAACTCCAGCACCTCGCTGCGGGCAATGCTCTGACGCTTCTCCTCGAGAACCTCCTCCAGGTCATCAGCGCCAAGCTGCCCACGACGGGCCAGAGCTCGGGCAGCCACCTGGCGGACCCGCTGTTCACTGAGGCCGCTGCAGGCTCGGGTGAGCTCCTCGAGCACTGTCGGCTCCAGAGGGACCCCGCTGCTCTGGCTGATGGTGTTCAGCAGCCTGCGGAGCTCATCGCTGTCCGGTAAAGGCAGATCCAGAAGGGTGAGGGCTTCTTCAAGGTCTGCTGGTGGCGACCAGCTGCCGCTGCAGAGCACCAACGTGTGGGATGTGCTGCGCAGTGCCTGCTGAAGGTTGCGCAACATCCTGGCGATGCCGGGGTCATCGCAGAAGCGATGGAAGTCTTTGACCAGGAGGAGGGTCGGCTTGCTGCTGTCCAGCTCCCGCAGCCATTGCAGCACCGCCATTGGCTGACGGCTTCCCAGTCCTTCGACGTTCAGAACGCCTTGAAGGCCGTCGATGAAATCCCAGCAACCAAGCTGGTGCTGCAGCCGAGTCGCTGTCTGCCGCAGCAGGGCTTCAACCCGCGCCTCCTCGTTGCTGCGAATCCAGATCAGAGCTGTTCTCGCCCGGATCATCAGATCCAACTGATCCCCCCAGATGGTGCCGGCGGTCATGGCTGTTGCAGATTTCGGAGGACCGACCAGCGGGGATCGATCGCCTCATCCACCTCGTTCACAACCGTTTCCCGACGGAGCGGCGGTCCCGGACAGTGTTCGCCGCAGTGATTCACAACGGGCAGCTGCAGATTGAGGTGTTCGAACACCCATTGCTGGGGATCGAAATCACCCCTCGGGTCGAGGCATTCGACCAATCCTTCGATCTCGGAGATGTCCTCGGACTCCTGAAGATCGTCTTGAGTCGGTGGCGCCTCACCCAGCCAGATCAGTTCGGAGCTGGTGCAACGCAGCTGTTGGTTGAACTGACCGAGACAGCGATCGCAGCGCAGGGTCACGATGGTGCTGAGTTCTCCCTCCACCATCAGGACATTGCCGCGATGTTCGGCGCTCAGTTGCCCCCGAACAGGGGTTAATGACGGCAATTGATCCAGATGGCCTTCGACGGACCAGTGGCGGGGAGCACCCAGCACCCGGAGTTCCTGAAGAGCAACAGGCTCCAGGCCTTCAATCATTTGCCGCCTTTGGGTTCAAAGGGAAGGCGTGAATCGCCACCGCCCACAGAGGTCGCCGTGGCGGGCACCGTCTGCTGAGTCATCTGCTGATCCAGGATTTTCTGCAGGTTGTCTGGCAAGGCTTCACGGGTGAGCAGGAAGGTCTGCAGCGCCTGGAAAATGTTGGCGATCACCATATAGAGCAGAACGCCGGCGGGAAGCGGAAAGAACAGGAACATGCCCGTGATCATTACGGGAGTGATCTTGTTGGCGGTGGACTGCTGGGGGTTGGCGGGCATGCCCATCCCAGACAGCAGCTGAGACAGGAACAGGGTGATTCCGAAGCCTCCGACGAGGATGGCGATGTCCCAGTTGATGTCTCCGTCGGCGTAGAAGCCCACCTGGCCCAGAGCCTTGATGAACAGGAAACCGCTGCGGGCTGCCAAGCCAGGGATCTTGGCTTCCGCGGTGGCATCACCGGCGGCCAGGGCGGTGATAGTGCCGTCGTCGCTGACGCTCACCACGTCATCCCCTTTGGTGATCGACCAGTTGGGGGCAAATCTTGAGGGGTTGTCAACGGCTGTGAGCACGTCGTCAAAGCCTCGACCATCTTTGGTGTGGAGGTTCACGGTGGCGCTGTCGCCGACGCCGAGCTTGGTTCCGCGGGGAAGGCTGGCGATCACAGGAACGTGATCGGTTTCACCGATGAAGATTGAATGGCTGGCGCTGTTGAAGGGCTTCGGCTCGACGGCCGCGATCTGATCGGCGGGCAGAACCTTGAGATTGATCGTGTAGGGAACGTCAGCGAATGGTGATCCCCGCAGCGTGGCGAACAGGGCGAAGAGGATCGGCATCTGCACCAGCAACGGCAGGCATCCCGCCAGGGGACTGCCGAATTCCTTCATCACCTTGCCGAGTTCCTCCTGCTGTTTCTGCAGGTTGTTGGCATAACGGCTTTTGATTTCAGCCTGTCGCTTCTGGATGACGGGCTGGGCGATGCGCATGCGCCGGGCGCTGCGGATCGATCCGGCGCTGAGGGGGTAGAGGGCAACGCGGATCACGATTGTGAGAGCCACGATCGCCAGGCCGTAACTGGGAACCAATCCGTAGAAAAAATCCAGGATCGGGATCAGCAGGTTGTCGGAGATGTACCCGATCACGTTGTAAGACCCGTGGTTGGTGACGTTGTGGTGCCAGTGTGCATGAACAGCTGATTCAGGTGGCGAATCCCTCGACCGCCTTGTCGGCAGGTGCGGATGAACGAGCTGCCATGCGCTCGAGGATGAAGGCCTCGGTTTCGCGGAAACTCGGCACCGATCGCATCTCAAGGCGGGCGCCATCGTTCAGCACCAGCACCATGTCGCCCCAGGCGCCAAAGCCCCTGGAAACGGTGCGGACCTCCTTGATCTGGGAATAGACCACCTGGGTCTTTTCCTTGCCCATCCATCCGCCGGTGACGGAGATGCGTCGACTGGTGATGCGGAAACGCAGCCACACAGCCCGGACAATGGCTCCGATCGCGAACGGCAATCCGATCAAGGTGACACCCAGCAGGAGATTGAAGATCAGATCACCCTTGGCCGGGCCACCGTCGTAGTGAACGTCCTCTTGGATGCTGGTCATCGGCCCAGGCCTGCGGAACTGAGAAGACTGTCGCATTCTTCAAGCAACTGTGATGGATCCGCATCCGACGCTTCGGGGCGGAGGCTGATCAGCAGCCAACGGCCCGCAAGGTCACCGCGATGTTCGAGTTGCTGACGCAGGTGCTGGTGAAACAGCCGGCGCAGTCGATTTCGGCGCACAGCCCGCTTGCTCACCTTGCTGCTGATCACAAGGGCACAGCGGCAGCAACGCGTTGGGCGTTGCCGCAATTCCCGCCTCAGCAGGCGTGGATCTGCCGGCATCACCCGCAGCACCATCCAGTCGCCGTGATGACGGCGACCGATGCGATGCAGCCTGTTGAAGCAGCGGTGCCCCCTCAGTCTCATGGAGGCGGGGAGTGCCATCAACCCGGGTGTTGTTGGAGGGTCAGATTGATCTGTGGATCAGACGGCCAGACGGGCGCGGCCCCGCTTGCGGCGGGTGCGGATCACCCGACGGCCGGTGTGGGAGCGCATGCGAACACGGAAACCGGAGACCCGCTTCCGTTTGCGGCTGGTTCCACCCAGAGTGCGCTTCGTCATAGGAATTGGTTGGCGTCCGGCCGATCAGAACTGACAAATTTATCAGTCAGTCGATGTCGATTAGCCAGCTGCCCACGTAACCGGACATGGGCACATCACCAGGCGCTTGGATCAGAGCGTTGAGCTGGTACATCCGCATGCCTTGAGGGTTGAACAGCTTGATCCGCAGGGAGTAGTCACCTTCAACAGGAACGGGGGTGTCGGGGTAGACCTCAATGGCTGTCTGGGACTTGTTGACCTCGATCGTGGCGGGTACCTCCTCGAGGCACCGCGTTCGGCTCATCATGCTGCCGGCGGACGTGCGGCAGAGGGTCATTCGCTCAGGGCGCAGCTTGGAGTCGAAGTAGTCGGGCACCGTCACCGTCAACTTCATGAACGCGGTCTTGCGGTCCTTGGCTCTCAATTGGAGGTACCACTCCGAGCGATCGTTCTCGATGGCTGAGGTTTGGAAGTAGTACAGCTTTCTGTAATCCCGATCGCTGTCCCAGCGGAATTCCATCAGGCCAGGCGTGCCCCCCTGGGCTTCAGACCTGGGAGCGAACATGGATTGGCTGGCGGTGGTCAGCGCTGCAGCAGCGCTGAGGGTCAAGGCCTGGCGCAGAAGGGACTGTTTCATCACGATCAATCTGTTGTGGAGATTCTCCTGAGACCCATGGCGGGAGGGGAGTCCCCTGGGCCGGCCCCTGAGCTGTCAGTTGTGACCAGATCGGTCTGGCCGCAGTCGACTGGCATCTCCCAGGTAGGGGTGTTGAGGCGATTGCTCTTGGGGCAGCCAGGCGTGGGCTAAAACGCGGATGCAGCGGCTTAGGTCGCCCTGAACAGCCATCTGTTGACAATCCAACAGGGCCACGCTGTCCCAGCCTTCCCGCTGGCGCGCTTCAGCAGCGGGGAAGCAGGCGTCAAGATCGGCGGTGACGGAGAACGTCACCGAAACGATCTGGGACGGATTGAGCCTGTTGCGGCTGACCAGAGCATTGATCAACTCGCCGACCGCCTGACGGATCTCTGCCGTTGTGTTGGCCGCACAGGTGGTGGCGCCCCGCAGACCCACCAGGCGAAGTGGTACGTCGTTCATGGGCGGTACAGCCAGAGCACCTGACCACTGCCCATGAGCTCAAGGCTGAGGCGCTGTTGCAACAGCGTGATCAGCTGGGAGCCTGGCAAGAGATTGATCAACTTCTTGCGGGTCCGTCCCAGGGTGACCGGACGCGCAGTCGCTTCATCCAGGTCTGCCAGCTTTGCGGCCAGGCGCCGGGCATGGTCTTCATCGCCGAGTTCATCAACCAGACCCAGGGCCTTCGCCTGTTCACCGCTGAAGACGCGGCCATCGGCAAAGCCGCGGACCGCCTCTTCGGTCATCGAACGGCCTTCGGCAACCACGCGAACGAACTGGCCATAGCTGCTGTCAATCAACTCCTGCAGCAGAGCTCGTTCCTCGGGGCTGAGGGGACGATCCGGGGAAAGAATGTCCTTGTAGACCCCGCTCTTGACGGTGTCGAAGCGGATGCCGATCCGCTCGAAAACGCGTGACAGGTCATTGCCGCGCAGGATGACTCCGATCGATCCGGTGATCGTGCCGGGGTTGGCCACGATCGACTCCGCCGCCACGCCGATGTAGACGCCACCGGAGGCGGAGATATTCCCGAAGCTGGCCACCACGCGGCAGCCCTTGGCGCGCAGGCGCAGCAGGGCCGCATGAATCTCCTGGCTGTCTCCAACCGTTCCACCCGGGCTGTCAATCCGCAGGAGCAGGGCCGGGAATTCCCGCTGCTCCACATCACGAATTGCCTTGAGCACCCGCTGACGGGTGCTGCCGGTGATCGGACCATCAACCACGATCCTCGCCATGCGACGGCGTGATTTACGGCGCCAGGGCCAGATCATCTCTCGCAACTGCAATCCTTTGGATCTTAAAAAGAGCATCCTCCTCCACTCCTATGGCACCGCTCCGTCTCTGGTTGCTGATGGTGCTTCCGTTTGCGTTGTGGGGGACCGCCATGACGGCGATGGCGCCGCTACTCGCCAGTGGCGGCCCTTGGTTTGTGGCGGCCTTTCGCTTGCTCCCCGCCGGGGTTGTGCTGATGGCCTGGGCCGTGGTCAGTGGACGCCGCTGGTCTCTTGATCGTCGGGATCTGGCTTGGTTTCTTCTGTTCACCCTTGTGGATGCCTGCCTGTTCCAGGGGCTGTTGGCCTGTGGTCTGGCGCAGACCGGTGCTGGGCTCGGTTCGGTGCTGATCGATTCCCAGCCCCTGCTGGTGGCACTTCTGGCCAGGGTGCTGTTCGCTGAATCGA
This sequence comes from Synechococcus sp. A15-28, assembly GCF_014280175.1. Classification (GTDB taxonomy): domain Bacteria; phylum Cyanobacteriota; class Cyanobacteriia; order PCC-6307; family Cyanobiaceae; genus Parasynechococcus. The sequence goes on along the minus strand of NZ_CP047931.1, from coordinate 1,676,501 downwards.
TCAACCCTGTTGGCTGGCTTGGACTGGCCCTCGGCCTGGCAGGGATTGTCTGCCTCGGTGTGCCTGCAGATCTGCTGGGTCATTGGTGGCTGTTGCTGGACCCACCCCAATTTCTGCAGTTGCTTCAACCCGGTGAGGGATGGATGTTGCTGGCCGCTCTGGCGATGGCGGTGGGCACCGTATTGATCCGCTACGCCGCTCGCCACAGCGATCCTGTAGCCGTGACGGCTTGGCACATGCTGCTGGGTGGTTGTCCCTTCCTGCTGGCGGCCGAATGGCAGAACGGCTGGACCCTCCCGAACTGGACCCTCGCTGATTGGGGGCGCATGGGATTCGCCACCCTGCTGGGCAGTGCCCTGGCCTATGGGCTGTTCTTCTGGTTTGCCAACCGTCGGGACCTGACCACATTCAGCAGTCTTGGGTTCCTAACCCCCGTCTTCGCCCTGGCCACGGGGGGATGGTTTCTGGGGGAACGTCTGGATCCGCTTCAGTGGGTTGGTGCGCTGATGGTGTTGGTATCAGTGGTGTGTGTGAGCCAGCGTCGACGCCTGTGGGAGCCTCAGCCGGTGGGATGACCTCTCGCCCCCTTGATCTAATCCTGGTCAGCACCCCCATCGGTGTGCTCGGCAGCGGCAAGGGTGGTGGCGTTGAACTCACCCTGAGCTCCCTGCTCAAGGGGCTTGTGGACCGCGGCCACCGGGTTCGCCTGATCGCAGCAGAGGGCTCGCGGTTGCCCCAGGGATGCGAAGCCGTCGAACTGCTGACCGTCCAAGGTGAGGACCAGCCCAGCTGGCAGCACCTGGAGGGGGAATCCCCGGTGTTGATCCCCCGAGATGGCCTGTTGCCACGTTTCCTTGATTTGGCTCTCCAGGTCGGTGCGAGGGCCGATGCCGTGATCAATTTCGGCTACGACTGGTTGCCGCTGTGGATCACCCCTCACGTTCCTGCTCAGCTTTATCACCTCATCTCGATGGGGGCCGTGGCGGAGGTGATGCGTGATCAGATCGAGGCGCTGGCGTCTTGGGATCAGCAGCGACTGGCCTTTCACACCGCACGGCAGGCGGCGGACTTTCGGCTCCCCCACCCGCCGCGGGTGGTGGGCAACGGCTTTGATCTGTCCCGGTACCGATTTCGCCATGAGGCTTCCGGCCCCCTGGGCTGGGCTGGCCGCGTGGCTCCGGAGAAAGGGCTGGAGGATGCCGCCGCGGCAGCGGCAGCTCTGGGGGAGCAGCTGTTGGTGTGGGGATTGAGGGAGGACCCGGCCTACGCGGAGGCCGTGGAGGCTTCGGTGCCATCCGGCACCCTGAAGTGGCGAGGCTTCCTGCCCACTGCTGATCTGCAGGAGGAGCTGGGGCGATGCCGGGCCCTGATCAACACGCCCAAATGGAATGAGGCCTACGGCAATGTCGTGGTGGAGGCTCTGGCCTGTGGGGTGCCGGTGGTGGCCTACGACCGCGGAGGTCCTGGCGAACTGGTGCAGTCGGGACAGACGGGTTTCCTCGTCGAACCTGATGACATCTCGGCACTGACCAATGCTCTGAAGCGACTTCCGGAGCTGGATCGTGCCGCCTGCCGCGCCTGGGTGGAGAGAAATGCCACCCAGGCCGTCTTTGCCCATCGCGTCGAAGACTGGATCCTGCAGGGACGTCCGTCATCGTCCTCAGCGGCGGATGTCAAAGTCGACGGGTTGTCCTGAGGTGCTGCTTGGTGGTGATGTCCGGCCGCCGGCATCTGGGGGTGATGGCCTTGGTGCTGGCCCTCGGGGTCCTGATCACCCTCTGGAGAGTTGGTGCCACTGGAGTGGTGGACGAAACTCCGCCCCTGTTCGCCGCAGCTGGGCGTGCCATGACGCAAACCGGCGACTGGCTGACCCCTCGGGTGAACGGTCTGCCGCGTTTCGACAAACCGCCACTGGTGTACTGGCTGATGGCTCTGGGCTACAGCCTGCCGGGACAGGCGCTCTGGGATCCCCTCGGCAGCTGGGCGGCGCGGTTGCCTTCGGCCCTCTCCAGCCTGGCGGTGATGCTGGTCTTGGCCGACACCCTGTTGCGTTGGCCTCAGGGGGGGACCCGGCAGCCAGCTGCTGCTGCAGTCACCGCAGCCCTGTGTTTCGGCCTCTCACCTCTGGTGTTGGTGTGGAGCCGCACGGCCGTCAGTGACGCCTTGTTATGCGGATTGCTCGCCATCAGTCTGCTGTTGCAGTGGCGGCGTTTCGCTTCACCTGACCGTCACCGCTGGTGGCCGGCCTGGCTGGTGCTGGGGCTGGCGGTTCTGGCCAAGGGGCCGGTGGCGGTGGTGCTGACAGGGTTGACCCTGTTGCTGTTCGGCGCCCTCAGGCGTGACCTGGCCACGCCGTGGAGTCGTCTGCGGCCGCTTCCCGGTCTGGCTCTGACGGCCCTGGTGAGCCTGCCCTGGTACGCCTTGGAGCTGTTGGTGGAGGGGCAGCCGTTCTGGGACAGCTTCTTCGGCTATCACAACCTTCAGCGCTTCACCAGCGTCGTCAACGACCATCTGCAGCCGTGGTGGTTTTTTGGGCCTGTGATGCTGGTGGCGGCCATGCCCTTTTCGCCGCTCCTGTTGCTGGGACTGGCCCGCATCCCCCGACAGCGCACCTCCCCCGACCAGTCGTTGCATCAGTTCGCCGGTTGCTGGTTGCTGGCGGTGTTGCTGCTGTTCACTACAGCGGCCACCAAGCTCCCCAGCTACTGGCTTCCGGCCACACCGGCTGCGGCGTTGCTGATCTGTTTCGCCCTCGGCCGTAGGGATCGCTGGCTTGGCCTGGCCTGGGCCAGCACGGTGGTTCTGCTTGCCCTGCTGGCGGTTGGTTTCTGGTGTGCGCCGCTCTGGGTTCCGCTGATCAACGACCCGGAAATGCCCACCCTGGCTACGGATCTGCTGGCCAGTGGTCTGGTATGGCGCGCGGCAGGCTGGTTCACGTTGGCGGTTCTGCTGGGGTTGGTGGCCTGGCGACGCAATGCCGTCGTCCGTTTGCTGTCGGTTCAGCTGCCACTGCTCTGTTTCCATCTCGCGGCCCTGATCCCCATTGCCGAATTGGCTGATCAACTGCGGCAGCTCCCGGTTCGCCGTGCTGCCCAGACCCTTGTGGATCAGCAACGGCCCCGGGAGCCCCTGGCCATGGTGGGAGCGATGAAACCCTCGGTTCACTTCTACGCCGGTCAGGTGATCCTGTTCGAAGGGCGATCGGATGGCGCGTTGGTGAACCTGGCTGATCGCCTGACGAATGAGCAGCGTCGCGGTTGGCGGGGGGTTCCTTTGAAGTCTCCGGGGACTTCCCCGACGGTTCTGCTGATCATCGATCAGGGCACAATCCGCCAGAAACACTGGCTGGGACTGCAGCCGGAGACGCTGGGTCGTTTCGGGGTCTACACCGTCTGGCGGGTGGAGCGGACTCGCTTGAACGATCGCGCCGCCGAACTGATGGCCGATGGAGTCGATGCCGATTGGCGGAAGCCTCGGCCGGAGCGGTTCTGATTCATCCGTCGCTGAGTCGTTGGCGATGGCAGAAACCGCAGCACTTCCACAGCTGCATTTCACCGTTCGGTGCCGGACGCTGGCATTGCGGACAGGTGCCCATGCCGTGGACATCAGTCCGGCTGGGATGGCGGGACCAGATGTCCTTCTCACTCTCCAATGGGGCTGTGCTTCCGGCGTGATGCTGCTGAATCCGCAGATCCCTTACCGGGTGCCCGGCACTGTTGAGAGCACGAATCAGTTGGGGCTTGTTGTATTGCAAAGCCTGGCGCCACTGGGGGTGACTGGCCCCCACCGTCAGCACGCCCCGCTGGAGGAACAAGGGGCGGCAGTGCGTCGCCACAAGCTCGCCGGCGATTGAGGGCCAGTCCTGCCACAGGCCGGCAAGGCTGCCTTCGCGTCGCCAGTCCTGGTGGAGGCGATTGAGGCAGTCACTCAAGGGCGAGGCTGGAGCGGGGGGAGCCTGCTGGAGCAGTTCAACGCCGCGGAGCCTGTGCCGTTGTCCGTCCGGTGCAATGGCCATGTGCTGAGCGTAGGGCGGAGTTTTCAGCCTCACTCGCTAATCTCAAATTGGTTTTGCCACTCCAGATGGGTTTCTTCGATCGGCTGGGTCGCCTTGTGCGTGCCAACGCCAACGCTGCGGTGAGCAGCATGGAAGATCCGTCAAAAATTCTCGATCAGTCCGTCGCTGACATGCAGGCGGATCTAGTGAAACTGCGTCAGGCGGTCGCTTTGGCCATCGCCAGCCAGAAGAGGCTGCGCAGTCAGTCCGAACAGGCTTCAGCTCAGGCCACAACCTGGTACGAGCGGGCTGAGTTGGCGCTGAAAAAGGGAGAGGAGGATCTGGCTCGGGAGGCTCTCACGCGTCGCAAGACCTTCCAGGAGACCGCCACCTCTCTCCAGGCACAGGTGCAGTCGCAGGATGGCCAGGTCGAGACTTTGAAGAAGAGCCTTGTGGCCCTCGAGGGCAAGATCGCCGAGGCCAAAACCAAAAAGGACATGCTCAAGGCCCGCGCCCAGGCAGCGCAGGCTCAGCAGCAGCTGCAGAGCGCCGTGGGCAACATCGGCACGAATTCCGCGATGGCGGCATTCGAGCGCATGGAGGAAAAGGTCGAGGCCCTGGAAGCCACAGGCCAGGCCGCAGCTGAGCTGGCAGGGGCCGATCTGGAAAGCCAGTTCGCCGCCCTGGAGGGGGGCAGTGATGTGGATGATGAGCTCGCAGCGCTTCGCAACCAGCTCAAGGGCGGCCCCGAGGCCGTTGCTCTGCCTGCCTCCGAGGACTCCCAGGCCGTGAAGCCGGTGAAGGTGGAGGAGGTGGATGCGGATCTCGAAGATTTGAAGCGTTCCATCGACAAACTCTGAAATCCGGCTGCTCCGGTCCAGCGATCCATAGGATCAGGTCAGCCATGACCTTGTGCTTTGGTCGCTGACTTCACGGACGCCGGCTTCACCTCGGATGTGCTTCAGGCTCCAGGATCTGTTCTCGTTGACTTCTGGGCGCCCTGGTGCGGCCCATGCCGGCTGATGGCCCCCTTGATGGATTGGGCGGCGGACACCTACGGCGACCGGCTCACGGTTGGCAAGCTCGAAGTCGATGGCAATCCATCGACCCGTGATGCCTACGAGGTGCAAGGCATTCCCACCCTCATCCTCTACCGCGATGGAGAAGTGATCGCCCGCCATGAAGGGGCGATTGCCAAGCCCCAGCTGCAGGCATTCCTGGATGCTCACCTCTAGGCGACTGGAGGCTCTTGGTAACGGCGTTTTTGCTCGCACCGACCAGGCCAAGCAGGCCTACCGAGAGAACACAGGCGCGCCCCCTCTGATCGATCTCTCCCTTGGCTCCACGGATCTGCAGCCTCCGGTTGAGATCCTGCAGGCGATGGCGGCCGCTGTTGAAGAGCCGTCCAGCTCCGCCTACTGCCTTGAAGCGGGGACAGCACCGTTCAACCGGGCGGTTGCGGCCTGGTGCCAGCGGCGATTCGGAGTGGATGTTGATCCACGGCGCCAGGTTCAGCTGTTGGTGGGCTCCCAGGAGGGGACGGCTCATCTCCCCCTCGCTGTGCTGGATCCTGGGGACAGGGCACTTCTCCTTGATCCCTCCTACCCATCCCATCGCGGCGGGCTGGTGCTGGCCGGGGCCTCGATCTGCAGTTTGCCCCTATCCCGGGAACGGGATTGGCTCCCCGATCTTGATGCCATCGGCCCTGATCTGTGGGATCAGCTCAAGCTGTTCGTCCTTGGTTATCCCCACAACCCGACCGCACGGGTGGGGGACCAGGAGCTGCTGGATCAGGCGATGGCTCGGGGCTGTCGTCACCAGCTGGTGATTGCCAACGACAATCCCTACGTGGATCTTGCCTTGGAGGGAGAGGCGCCATCACTGCTTCGGAGTCCCGGCTGGAGTGACTGGGGGATTGAATTCTTCTCTCTGTCCAAGGGGTGGTGTCTGGGGGGATTTCGCCTGGCGTTCGCCATCGGAGCCGAACCCCTGATCACTGCCCTGCGTCAGGTCAAGGGCGTCGTGGACTTCAATCAGTCCTTGGCATTGCAGCAGGGGGCGATCCAGGCCCTCACCCGCTGGGCGGATTGGCCCAGAAGTCTTCACGGTGTCTATCGCGAACGTCGGGATCGTGTTCTGTCGGTGCTGCGGAGCGGGGGTTGGTCCTGTTCAACCCCAGAAATGGCCATGTACCTCTGGTTGCCATTGCCGGCTGATGACGAGATTCAGACGCTTGGCGATGAAACCTACGCCCGTCATCTGCTGCAACGCTCCGGCGTCGCCCTCACCCCGGGCTCCGGTTTCGGGACAGGGGGCCAGGGCTGGTTGCGAATGGCCCTGGTGCGTCCCACGGATGAACTCGAACAGGGCGCCCGGCGGCTGGTGGCTGCTTGTCCATGACCTGGACGGCTCGACCGCACCGTCGGGGGGGGCGTCAGCTGGCGTTGCACCGAAGCAGATTCCGGAGGGAGCGTGCGGGGATCTGGGATCTCCGCTGGCTGCCGGTGTGCAGCAGCACCGAGATCAGCCTGGCTGAATGGCTTCGGGATTCCCCGGATCTGATGCGGCCACGGGCGGTGTTGGCCCGCCGGCAGCGGCGAGGCGTCGGTCAGCGCGGTCGCCACTGGCAGTCGCCCAGCGGTGGGGTCTGGCTGAGTGCCGCCATGCCCTGGTCGGGGCAGTCCGTTCCTGCGGCCGGGCTGTTCGGCCTTGCCCTGGCCCTGGAGCTCGCCCAAAGGTTGGAGAGGCACGGCGTGCCGGTACGAATCAAATGGCCCAATGATCTGCTGGTGGAGGGGCGCAAACTGGCGGGGGTGCTGCCGCGGCTGGTTCACCGTGGAACGCAGCTGAGGTTGGTGCGTTGTGGCATCGGGTTGAACGTCAGCAACGCGGTTCCCACTGGCGCGATTGCCCTGCGTGAATGGGTGCCCCCAGCCGAAGCTTCCGTGGATGTCTGGGCCGCTGAACTCCTGCTGGCGCTGGAGTGCAGCCTGAATCTGGTGGCTGGATCCTCCCCCTGGCTTCAGCGGGTGGAAGATCGTCTTTGGAGCGATCAGATCCTCAGTTCAGACAAGGGACCTCCCTGGTCCATCGAAGGGCTGTCATCCCGGGGCGGCCTGCAACTGCGACGCGGGCAACAGCGAACAGAGTGGATTCGCTGGCCATGACCACAGCTGAATCCTCGTAAGGTTTTGAGGCCAAGTCGTGGCTGGTTGTGATCCGCTGGTGGACGCTGTTTTGGATGCTGAGCATTCCAGCAGCCCCTCTCAAACCAGATCCCTCTCAGATCAGAGGGGCAAAGCCCCCAATGCGTTTTGATCAGTCCCTCGAGCAGCTTGAGCGTTCTCGGGTGATCACACCACAGGAACGACGGGTGCTTAAAGCGGGACAACCGCAGTCCCCAATCGATGTCTCCCGTCATCAACGCGCCTGTCGCGATGGTGCGCTGTCCCGTCAGGAGTGTGCAGCGGGAGTGGCTGTGCGTTCCCTTCCTCGATCCCGCCGAGCTCCAGCGTCGTCTCGCACGCCCAAGGCGGTTCCTGTCGATCCCCTCCTGGCGGGGGGTGAGTCCAGCTTCAGTGTGGATTCATTCTTTGCGGTCACGCCGCGACCGTCCCCTCGTCCTGGAAACGGAGATACAAGGCTGCTGTTTCCCGTGATCGGCCAGGCCATCACCACGAGTGGCTTCGGCTGGAGGCTCCATCCGATCCTCGGCGACTGGATGATGCATACGGGCAAGGATTTCGCTGCGCCCAATGGCACACCTGTGGTGGCAGCGCTTTCCGGTCGTGTGGTGAGCAGTGGTCTGGCCGGTGGCTACGGCATCGCCGTCGAGCTGGAGCACAGTGCTCCCAAACGCCGCACGCTTTACGGACATCTCTCGGAGCTGTACGTCAGAGCCGGGCAGACGGTGCGCCAAGGTGACGTGATCGGTCGCGTCGGCAGCACAGGACGCAGCACCGGCCCCCATCTTCACTTCGAGCTGCGCCTCCCCAAGAATGGGAGTTGGCAGGCCGTTAACCCCGCAGAGTTCGACCTTGGCCCATCCGCAGAGCGTCCTGCCGATCCCGTGGCCGAGTTGATGGCTGCGCTGTTGCGCAGTCTCCAGAGAGCCTGAGTGGTCATTCCGATTCCTCCCGCAGGATGAAGCCCACGCCGCGCACCGTGTGGATCAACGTAGGAGCATCTTTAGATTCGATTTTCTGACGCAGGTAGCGGATGTAGACATCCAGCAGGTTGTCGTCTCCAAAGAAGTTCTCACCCCAAACCCCGCGCATGATCTCCTGCCGTTCGAGCACTCGTCCCGCACCACGCATCAGGAAGTTGAGAAGGTCGTATTCCTTCACGGACAACTGTATTGACCGGCCGGCCCGTTTGACATCTCGGGTTCTGATGTCCATGGACAGGTCGGCCACCGTCAGCTGCACGATGTCTTGACCGGATTCACCACCTCCGGAAAATGCCTCTGCACGCCGCTGCATGGCCCGTAGCCGTGCCATCAGCTAATCAATGGAGAATGGCTTGATCAAATAGTCGTCAACCCCTGCATCCAGTGCTGTGACACGGTCACTGACCTCGTCATGGCCGGTGAGCATCAGGATTGGGGTGCAGATGCCCCCAGCCCTGATCCTCTGGCAGATATCGATGCCGTTGAAGTCAGGGAGATTCCAGTCAAGGATGATCAGATCCGGTGTGGGTTCGCTGCGACTGCGGATCAGGCCCGCCGCCCCATCGGAAGCGATGTCAACGTCGTAGCCCTCGACATCGAGTTCGAGGCTGAGCAGCTCGGTCAGCCTCGGCTCATCATCGATGACCAGAACGCGACGTCTCTGCGTGGACTGCTCCGGCATCAAGGGAAAGAACCTTTGTTCAACTTAGACAATCCCGTATGCAGTGCTGCAGGGATCACTAAAATTGCCTCAATGGTTCTCGGTGATGGTTTCCCAGCAGTCATGGACCGAGGATTCGATTCGTCAACTGCGTGAACAGCAGGATCTTCCCTTTGTCCGTGCTGAAGCTTCGGGTGTGGTTTGTGAGATCAATCAGCGGTTTCGCGAGGTGTATCGCTGGCGTGACGACCAACTCCTGGGTCAGTCGCTGGGGCTGATTTTGCCCCCGAGTTTCCGTGACTCGCACCATTCAGGGTTTGCACGTTTCAAGCTCACCGAGGAATCCAGGGTCTTGAATCACCCGTTGAAATTGGCCACGTTCTGTGCGAACGGAGAGGCGATCGTGAGCGAGCATTACATCGTTGCCGAGAAAGATCGCAATGGCACATGGTCCTTCGCTGCCACGTTGAAACCTTTGCCAGACGAGGATTAGGTGTTGGTTTGTTGTGAGCACATCGTTCTCTTCTGATTCCCCGCTTGTCGGCCAGCTTCGTCAATCGCTGGGAATGCTGCAGGTGGCGTTTGATGCCGCCTCCGAAGCAATGGTGATCATCGATGCCCAACGGAGGATTCACTGGGCGAATCAGGCATCGGCGTCTTCCTTGGTGGAGGGGGTGCCGATTCAGGTGGTGAATCGTGATCTGGGGCATCTGATCCGTGGCCTGGTTCCCGATGAATCAATGCAGGATCCACCTCCGCTGATGGATCCGCAGGTTCTGCTGCCATCAACATCGGGTCAGGGGCGATTCGTTCTTGAACTCAGCGATGGGCGACGAACAGATCATCAGATGGTGGTCTGGAAACCGGTTGAGCTGGTGCAGGCGTCGTATCTGCTGGTGACCTGGCGTGATCTTGGCCCAGAGGAACAGGCCCTCATGCAACAGCGGCAGTTCATGGTTCATCTCAGCCACGAACTGCGTACCCCTCTGGCCATTCTCACGGGATGTCTGAAACGTTTAAGTCGCTTTGAAACCCTTCCTGAACGGGTCATGCGCAGCATCCGCATGTCCTGTGAGGAGGTCAGCCGGATCAATCGCCTGCTGAAGACGCTGACCCTGGCGACCCAGCTTGAAATCGGCAGCTCTTTGCCTGGGCTTGTGCAGGCCCCTCTTTTGCCCTTGCTGGAGCAATGGCATCAGAAATTGCCGGACGATCAACGCCACAGGGTGCAGTTGGAGCCAGGTGCTGAACTCGCCGACTGTTGGGTTCTGGTCGATGTGAATGCCTTGCATCTCGTGCTCGACAATCTTCTGGACATAGGCGATCACGACGGACCCGTGGGGGTAGGCCTCACGGTCGCGATCGATGCAGCTCATCAGATCTGTCGCGTCATGGTGAAAGGTCGCTCAACCGAAGGTCTGGACTTGGAGTTTCCCCTGGTGCGTCAGTTGGTGGAGGCCTGGAACGGGGAGCTGACGTGCCGTTGGTCTGGCGCGGACGATGCTCCCTGTCTGGCTGTTGTCTTTACTGTTCCAAGGATTGCTGCGCCAGGGATGCAAGCAATTGAGGAAGCTGATCAAATAAATCAGGTTTGAGGATGTAATCAAAGGCCCCCAGCTTTTGTGCTTCACGTCGCTTAGCGGCGTCATTTAATGCGGTAACGATTACGACGGGACACCTTTGCAACCGTGGTAACTCTCTTAGCCGACGAAGGCATTCAAGACCATCCACTCCAGGAAGCATCAGATCCAACAACACAAGATCTGGGTTGAGGTTGTCCGCCTCCTCAAGAAAGGATTCAGCTGTCAAGTATCCCTGGCAGAGGTGACCTTCGTCGCAGACTTCCTCTCGGATCAACTCTCCGATACGAGGGTCGTCTTCGACAACAGCAACCATCAGTTGTTTCGACGATTGTGGCATCAATGAACCAGAGATTTTTTATTCCATTCATCGTGCAAGATGCGGCCATCCTGAAAACGGGCAATGCGATGGGCACGAGCTGCCACATCGTCTTCATGGGTCACCATCACCAGGGTGATTCCCTGCTGATGAAGTTCGTCAAACAGTTCCAGCACTTCGGCCGTGGTGTTGGAGTCGAGGGCACCGGTGGGTTCGTCCGCCAAGAGAAGACTCGGGCGATTGATGATGGCTCTCGCGATGGCAACCCTCTGCTGTTGGCCGCCTGAGAGCTGGTTGGGACGATTGTCCAGTCGTTGACTCAGGCCGACGCGATCCAGCGCTGAAGCCGCCCGTTCCCTGCGCTCTTCCAAGGGGATTCCGGCATAGACCATCGGCAGCATCACGTTCTCCATCGCTGATGCGTGGGGAAGCAGATGGAATTGCTGAAACACGAATCCCAATGACTGGTTGCGCAGGTCGGCCAGCGCATCGTCATCGAGCTGCTCAACGGCGATGCCGTTGAGCCGGTAACGACCACCGGTTGGCCGATCCAGGCAGCCAAGAATGTTCATGGCCGTGCTCTTGCCTGATCCGCTTGCCCCCATCACCGCCAGGTAATCGCCGCTGTGAACAGTGAGATCGAGTCGGTCCAGCGCTCTGACTTCAAGATCACCCTGTCCATAGACCTTGCTGACGCCCCTCAGCTCAGCGACAGCTTGAGGGGATGATTCAGCCAAGGCCCCGTTGTGCGGATTGAGCGATGGCTTCCTGCAGCAACGGGCTGCTGGTCACAGCCGTGTTGGCCCACTGGAACAAAGGGTTGGAAAGGATGCCACCCACGGCTGTAACAGCGACACAGCCGATCAGAGCGACCCTCAGGGGCTGCATCCCCATCACCGACCAGTTCACATCTGGATAGGCCTTGACGATGTCGGAAGCTTCCTGGGGTTCTTTGACCACCATCATCTTGATCACCGAGAGGTAGTAATAGATCGACACCACTGAGGTGATCAATCCGACGACCACCAGTAGATATTGATGATCAGCCCAGCCGGCAAAGAACAGGTAGATCTTCCCGAAGAAACCCAGCATCGGCGGGATGCCTCCCAGTGAAAGCAGGCAGAGGCTGAGTCCAAGGGTGATCAGTGGATCCTTTTGGTAAAGGCCGGCGTAATCAGAAATCCTGTCACTGCCCGTGCGGATTGAGAACAGGATGATGCAGGCGAAGGCCCCGAGGTTCATGAACAGGTACGCCGCCATGTAAAGGACCATGGCCGCGAAGCCGTCCTCGGTGCCGCAGACCATCCCGATCATGACGAAACCGGCCTGACCAATCGAGCTGTAGGCCAGCATTCGCTTCATCGAGGTCTGGGCCAGTGCCACAACGTTGCCCAGGGTCATGCTGAGCACCGCAAGAACGGTGAACAACAGTTTCCACTGCCCGTCGAAAGCTCCGAAGCAACCCACCAGGATCCGCAAGGCGAGGGCGAATCCTGCCGCCTTGGATCCAACAGAGAGGAAAGCCACCACCGGCGTGGGAGAGCCCTCATAGACATCCGGTGTCCACTGGTGGAAGGGAACGGCCGCAATCTTGAACGCAACCGTTGCCAGAACAAACACCAGGGACAATGCCGCTACGGGTGTGGCGCTGGTCTGGAGGGCAACACCGATGGCCTCCAGGCTGGTGCTGCCACTGAGTCCGTAAAGAAGGGAGGATCCGTAGAGAAAGACAGCGGCTGCAGCGGATCCCACGAGCAGGTACTTCAGCGCTGCTTCTGAACTGCGGGCATCGCGCTTCATGTAGCCCGACAGCAGATAACTGGCCACCGAAAGGGTCTCCAGCGAGATGAAGACACTCACCAGATCCGTTGCCCCGCAAAGCAACATCGCCCCGAGGGTGGCCGCCAGCAGAATCGCTGCGTACTCACCGACCGGAGTGCCGCTCTGCTCGGCGTAGCGCCAGCTGATCAGCAGGGACAGAAGGGTGGAGAGGGCAATGACCGCTCGAAAGGCCACGGCGAGGTTGTCCGCCAGGAACGCCCCGAGAAAGGAGCTCTCAACCGGGGAATTCCATTGCAGGGCCAGCATCAGAAGCGCTGTTCCAAGACCCGCGTAGCAGATGGGAGGAACCCAGCGTGCAGCAACCTTTTCGCCGGCCAGATCCACCAGCAGTGTGGCGATCATCGCCAGCAGCACCGCCCCCTCCGGCAACACAGCCGTGGCGTTGAGGGAGAGGTTGAGAAGCTCACCAGGGGCTGCCATGGCCTGGGCGGCGAGAAGAAAGACACCCATCTCGGGCATGGCGGCCTGAATCCGTTGCGCTGAGGGGACTGTAGCGGCGCTCCTCAGCAGGACTGCTCATGCAGAGCGCTTGGCGGTGCGATAAAGAAGGAGCACGGTTCTTGGCCCGCCTGTGGCGCACACCCTCGTCATTGTTGAAAGCCCTACGAAGGCCCGCACCATTCGCGGCTTCCTTCCGAAGGGATTCAAGGTCGAGGCGTCGATGGGCCATGTGCGGGATCTCCCCAACAACGCCAGCGAGATCCCAGCGTCCGCGAAGGGCCAGAAGTGGGCCAACCTTGGCGTCAATACCGAAGCCGACTTCGAGCCCCTCTACGTGGTGCCGAAGGACAAGAAGAAGGTGGTGCGGGAACTCAAAGATGCATTGAAGGGTGCGGATCAGCTGCTGCTGGCCACGGACGAAGATCGCGAAGGGGAAAGCATCAGCTGGCACCTGCTGCAACTGCTGGCCCCCAAGGTTCCGGTGAAACGGATGGTGTTCCACGAGATCACCAAAGAAGCCATCGGCAAAGCCCTGGACCAGACCCGTGATCTGGACATGGAGCTCGTTCATGCCCAGGAGACGCGCCGGATCCTGGATCGTCTGGTGGGTTACACCCTCTCGCCTCTCCTGTGGAAGAAGGTGGCATGGGGACTGTCTGCTGGCCGGGTTCAATCGGTCGCTGTTCGTCTGCTGGTGCAGCGGGAACGGGCCCGGCGGGCCTTCCGCAGCGGTAGTTACTGGGACCTCAAAGCCCAGCTCGAGCATGCCGGCAGCGGGTTTGAGGCCAAGCTGACCCATCTGGATGGCCGCCGAATCGCCACCGGTAACGACTTCGACGAAAGCACCGGTGGCCTGAAGGAAGGCAGCGAGGTGCGTCTGCTGACGGAAGAGGAGGCCCGCTCCCTGGCGCAAACGGTTCAGACCGCTGCCTGGTCCGTGGATGCGGTGGAGGAGAAACCAACGGTCCGTAAGCCGGTGCCGCCGTTCACCACAAGCACCCTGCAGCAGGAGGCGAACCGCAAGCTGCGCCTCTCAGCGCGGGAAACGATGCGCTGCGCCCAGGGCCTTTACGAGCGCGGTTTCATCACCTACATGCGAACCGACTCGGTTCACCTTTCCGATCAGGCGATCAGCGCCTCCCGCAGCTGTGTGGAGAGCCTTTACGGCAAGGACTATCTGAGCAAGGGGCCGCGTCAATTCAGCACCAAGGCACGCAATGCCCAGGAGGCTCATGAGGCGATCCGCCCCTCCGGCGAGAGCTTCCGCACCCCTGGGGACACCGGGTTGGAGGGCCGTGATCTGGCGGTCTATGACCTCATCTGGAAACGCACCGTTGCCAGCCAGATGGCGGAAGCACGGCTGACCATGCTGTCGATCGATCTCAGCTCTGGAGAGGCCAGCTTCCGAGCCAGCGGCAAGCGGATCGATTTCCCCGGCTTCTTTCGCGCCTACGTCGAGGGCAGTGATGACCCCGATGCGGCCCTTGAGGGCCAGGAAGTGCTCCTGCCCGCTCTGGCGGTGGGTGATGCCCCTGTTCCAAAGCAGGTGGAACCTCTCGGTCACCAGACCCAGCCGCCTGCCCGTTTCAGCGAAGCCTCCCTGGTGAAAATGCTGGAAAAGGAAGGAATCGGACGCCCCTCCACCTATGCCTCGATTATTGGCACGATTGTTGATCGCGGTTACTCCACCCTGCAGGGCAATGCCCTGACCCCCAGCTTCACGGCCTTTGCTGTGACCGCTCTGCTGGAGGAGCATTTCCCGGATCTGGTTGACACGAGCTTCACGGCTCGAATGGAGAACACCCTCGACGAGATCTCCCACGGCAAGGTGGAGTGGCTGCCCTACCTGGAGACATTCTTCAAAGGGGATGAAGGTCTGGAGACTCAGGTACAGCAGCGGGAGGGGGACATCGATCCCGGTGCTTCCCGCACCGTGGATCTCGAGGGACTGTCCTGCGTCGTGCGCATCGGTCGTTTCGGTGCCTACCTCGAGGCCAAACGGGTCAGCGATGACGGCGAGGAGGAGCTGATCAAGGCCACCCTGCCTCGGGAGATCACACCGGCGGACCTGGACTCGGACCAGGCGGAACTGATCCTGAAGCAGAAGGCGGATGGTCCGGAAGCCATCGGCGAGGACCCGGAAACGGGGGACCTGGTGTACCTGCTCTTCGGTCAGTACGGGCCCTATGTGCAGCGCGGTCAGGTCAGTGACGAGAATCCAAAGCCCAAGCGTGCCTCGCTGCCCAAGGGGCAGAAGCCAGAGGATCTGACGCTGGACGATGCCCTTGGGCTCCTGCGTCTCCCCCGTTTGCTGGGGGAACATCCCGATGGTGGTCGGGTGCAGGCCGGTCTCGGGCGTTTCGGGCCCTATGTGGTCTGGGACAAGGGCAAAGGTGAGAAGGACTACCGCTCCCTGAAGGGGGATGACGATGTTCTGGCCGTGGGCCTCAGTCGTGCCTTGGAGCTGCTCGCCATGCCCAAACGGGGCCGCGGCGGCAGGACGGCGCTAAAGGATCTCGGCAATCCCGAGGGCAGCGAGGAGACGATTCAGGTCTACGACGGTCCCTACGGCCTCTACCTCAAGCTGGGCAAGGTCAATGCCTCCCTGCCCGAAGGCAAAGGGGCGGATGACGTCACGCTGGAGGAAGCTGTGGAACTGCTGGCGGCCAAGGCCTCTGCCAAGAAGAGCAGCCGCAAGACCACGGCAGCCAAAAAAACGCCGGCCAAGAAACCGGCTGCGAAAAAGCCCGCTGCCAAGAAGCCACCGGCCACCACCAAGACCGGCCGGCTGCGGGCCAGTGCCGTTCGGGTGATCAAACCCGGCGACAGCTGATGTCTCGCCTGGTCTGGCTGCTCCCATTGGCGCTGCTGCAGGCCTGTGCCGGCTCGCCGGTGGCTGAGGAGTTGCAGCGCAGCTTCGACGCCCCTGAACTCACGGTGGCCAAGACTGCGGAAAAGGTCCCTGATAAACCTGTGCTGGATCAGGACCCTGCTGATCGACCACAGGAGCTTGAAGGGGGCGACACCGTTGAGGAAGACGGCGTTGCGGATGTCGCCCCTGATGTCAACCCGATCGGTGAACCGGAGCCCATGACCAAATCGCTGCAGCCACCGGCGCCCTATCGCATCACCATCCGCCTGGCCGGTGCCGATCCGGCCGCGCCTGCAGAGGCGGTCACCCGGGCTTTGCGGCAGTCCGACGTTGTCTTCTCCGTAGAACGGATCGAACGGATCGCACCATGAAGCAGCCGCCGCGCAAGCTGAGTCGGCACCAAGCTCTCCGGCTTGTGGAGGGGGCTTATCTGGCGGCCACCACCGGGCTGATCTGGCTGGCGTTGTATTACCTGCCGGTGGGAGGTGCGCTCTTTCGTCTTGCCTTGCCGCTGCCCCTCTCCCTGCTGCAATTGCGCCGTGGTGGACGGTCGGGAGCTGAGGGGGTGTTGCTGGCTGTGTTGCTGATGACAGCGTTGATGGGCCCCGTGCGCGGGCCTCTGCTGCTGTTCCCCTATGGCCTGATGGCCCTGTGGTTGGGTTGGAGCTGGGGCAATGGGCGCAGCTGGTGGTTGAGCTGGCCGGTGGGCGTGGTGCTGGGCAGCGTTGGATTTCTGGTGCGGGTCCTGGTGTTGTCGCTCCTTGTCGGAGAAAACCTGTGGGTGGTGATCACCCGTGCCGGGGCGGGGCTGCTTGAGCGGCTGATCGCGCTGTTGCAGTTACCCATCAGCCCTGATCTCACCAGTGTTCAGTTGATGGCCCTTGCTCTTGTTGTGGTGCAGGAGGTGATCTATGTGCTGTCACTCCATGCTCTGGCGTACTGGATCTTTCCCCGGCTCAACGCCCCGATCCCAGAGCCGCCGCGGCTCCTGCATGGACTTGTTGCCCTTGATCCCCTCTGAGCTGGACGGGCTCCCGCCCGGTTGCCTGATTCTCGGCAGTGGCTGCAGTCGACGGCAGTTGCAGGCCCAGCTCGATGCGTGGCGTCAGAGGGAGACAAGTTTTGAGCTGTTGTTGTTGCTGGCGGCCACGCGGACTGCGGAGTGGGAAGGGATTTCTGCGGCGGGAGCCACCGCTGCTTCCCGTCGTCTGACGGCCCTTGCCGATGCCGACCTGCTGCTCAACGGTCCAGGTCAGACCCGGCGTTGGCCGTTGCCCCCCCTTCCCGCTGGCGTCTCGCCCGCTCTGCTGAGCCATGTGGCGCTGCAGCGGCTTCCGATGCAGCCTCAAGTGGCGGCCGTGGGTCTGGAGCATGAGGCGACCTTCCCTCACCTGCGCCTCGAGTCCCCGGCAGTCGGTCCAGCACTATGTGTCTCCACTGGGCAGGCCATGGAGCCTGAGCGTGTGAAAGGCCTCTGGCAGCAGGGGATGCGTCTTGGTGCGCAACTGCGCTGTCCACTCCTGCTGGCGGAATGTGTTCCAGGGGGAACCACCACAGCGCAGGCGGTGCTCACAGGCCTTGGGGTGTCGGTGCAGGGGCTGATCAGCGGCAGCGCCCGGCAACCGCCACAGCAGCTGAAACAACAGCTGGTGGAGCAGGGATTGCAGCGGGCGCAGTTGTCTGGAAGCCCGTCGCCCCAGGCTGTATTGGCAGCCGTTGGCGATCCGTTTCAGGCGGTGGCCGCCGGCGTGTTGATCTCGGCCCGTCAGCCGTTGCTGCTGGGGGGGGGCAGCCAGATGGCTGCTGTGGTCGCCCTTGCGCTGGCATCCCTGCCGAATCAGCAGCGGCAGGCCCTGGCGGATCGGGTGCTGATCGGTTCAACGGCATGGCTGGCGCAGGAAACGATCTCCGGCCATGGGATGTCGGCCCTGGGCTGTTTGCTGGACGAGGTCGGCCAACGTTTCGGTGTGTCCCTGGCGGGCCTGGCCAGTGGCGTCCGTTTCCACACCAGTCGGCAGCCCGCCTTGCGTGATTACGAAGACGGGTTCGTCAAGGAGGGCGTCGGTGCTGGAGGGTTGCTGCTGTTGGCTCAGTTGCAGGGACACCCGATCGAGGCCCTCGTGGAGGATTGCGATCGCGCCATGGATCAGTTGCTGGCGTCCGCCGTAGCGTCTGAGGCATGAGGGCAAGCGGTTTTTCCAGTCGGGTCAGTCGTCGCCGCCTGCTGCAGCTGGGGGCTGTCGCCGGTGCCGGCCTTGTGGCGGCCTGCCGCAGGGGAACGGCACCACCGCAGCTCCGTGCTGCCCGCGGCCTCCTTCCCAAGCCCTGGTCGGAGCAGCTGCCATCCCCCTGGACCTGGTCCTGGCAGGAGGCCGAGACCACGGACCGAGATGACCAGGACCGTGATGACCAGGAACGGGTCGGCGGCGATCTGCTGGCCCTCAACGACGGATGGTTGCAGGGGCTGCCGCCGGATCAACTGCAGCGGATCCAGGCGCCACCCTTGGAGCAGAGACTTGGTGCTCAGGCACAACGCCTCCTGGCACTGCAGGGTGAACTGCTTGCGGGAAAGGTGTTGCCGGTCGGAGTGAGTCCCTGGGTGATGCTGTTCCGCAACGGCGCTGCCTGGGCCGAAGCGGCCAGGGCAGGTTGGGATGTGCTTCTGCAACCGTCCCTACGCGGACGAGTGATTCTTCCCGCGAGTCCACGTTGGGTGATCGATCTGGCGGATCGTTGTGGGGGGCGCTCCACCCTGCGACGTCTGCGGCAGCAGCTGCTGACCATGGACGACCGCCGCGCCACCAACTGGTTGCTCAAGGACAAGGCCCGGGTGGTGGTGCTGCCCCTGCAGCGCTGCATGCCCCTGTTGCGCCGTGATCCACGTCTGACGGCCGTGCTTCCCGCTCAAGGAGCCCCATTGCACTGGACGCTGCTGGTGCGTCCCAAGGAAACCAGAGAGCCACTCCCCCAGGCCTGGGTTGACGCGGCCTGGACCTCTCCCCTTCGCCGCAAACTGCTGCTAACTGGCTGGCGTGCACCGCTTGAGGCCGACGCGATGGAGCTGGATCGTCAAGACCTGCCCAAGCCTTGGCGAGATCTGCTGCTTCCCCCGGCATCACGCTGGGAGCGTTGCTGGTCGTTGCCCCCGTTGATGGAGGAGGAGCGATTGGTGCTGCAGGACCGCTGGCGTGCCTCAGCCCCATAACCGGCGTCGCGGGGCCGCCTGCAATCGACGGTGGGTGTCCGCCAGCAAGTCTGGAATCTTCAGCTGGTGAGGACAGCGGGGCAGGCAATCCCCACAGCGCTGACATGCGCTGGCATCCAGGGTTTCCCACCAGTGACCGGCTCTTCCGATGAGGTTGTATCGCTCCTGGCAGAAGGGGGTCATGTCATGGCCGATGGCCAGATTGCGCAACCGCAGCAGCTCTGGAATGGGCACCTCATTCGGGCAGGGCAGACAGGCCTGGCACTGCCCGCAGAGATCGGATCCCAAACGCCCTCGGCGATGGTCTGCTAACCGCTGCAGGCTGGATTGTTCCTCTGCTGTGAGGGGTGAATCACTGCGTTGAAGCGCAGCGGCGAGCGCGAGATCCGAGGCCTTGGCTGCTCCGACGCTGAGGGTGGAGATCCCCTGGGCCAGCAGAAAGCGATAGGCCAGTTGCAGGGGGGTGAACGGGGCGCAATCGCTTTTCAGGGTTGGACTTGGCGCCTGCAGGCGTCCGCCCTTGTCCGCCGGAGAAATCGCCAGGATCCCCATGCCCCGCTTCAAGGCCCGTAGGGCCAGCGGCAGCCGCTGGGGATCCAGCAGGTGGAGATGCAGGCTGCAGAACTGGAATCGCCCACTGCTGATGGCTGTTGCGATCAGGTCCTGGCTGCCATGGCTGCTGAACCCCACCTGGACGGTGTGGCCCTCCCCCTGGGCCCAGTCCAGCAAGGCCCTGCCATCCCCCTGCAGGGCCCAGTCGAGATGCTCGGGCCGGTTGAGGCCATGGATGGCTAGGTTGTCGAGCTTGTTGCAGCCCAGACGTTCCAGGATCTTCAGCAGCTGATGCTTGCCTTCCCTCAGGGACAGGCCCGGCAGCAGCTTGCTGGTCATCACCCAGCCTCCATCGGGCTGTCGGTCCGCTCGCTGCAGTGCCT
Organism: Synechococcus sp. A15-28; assembly: GCF_014280175.1. Lineage (GTDB taxonomy): Bacteria > Cyanobacteriota > Cyanobacteriia > PCC-6307 > Cyanobiaceae > Parasynechococcus. The sequence continues at coordinate 1,656,484 of NZ_CP047931.1, read as the reverse complement.
GGCCCAGGAAGTCCTCCGCCGGGCCGTAGGCCGGAGCCGTTTCGAGGTGATTGATTCCGGCGAGGACCGCTGCCTGAAGCACCTCGCTCATCTGTTCGACCGAGCCGAGGGCCCGCATGGTGCCGAGGGTGAACAGGCTGACCGGTCGTCCAGTCCCGAAGGGACGTCTCACCCCTGATCTGGGCTGTCCGGCCCAGGATCCTGCCCTTGATGGCGGTGGCGCAGGTGCTTCACCAGGGCGGCGGGGCTGAGGTCGTCCACGAAACGGTTGAAGTCGCTCTGGTCTCGGGCATCCGCTTCGGCATCCACGGCAATGGAGGCTTCCGCCACCACCTCCTCCAGCATCCAGATGCTGCTGCCGGTTCGCACCGCCAGGGCAATGGCATCACTCGGGCGAGCATCCACGTCATGGAGGACGGTGTTCTCCTCATCGGCCTGCTCCAACGGATCGGTTTGCCGGAGCTTGAGCACCGCATGAAAGGTGCTGTCTTCGATGGCATGAACGATGACCCGCTCCAGCTCAAGACCACCGGCCACGAGCAAAGCGGCCATGAGGTCGTGGCTGAGGGGGCGAGGCTGTTCCGTCCCCTGCAATCCAGCCATGATGTTGTGGGCCTGGGTCTGGTCGATCCAGATCGGAACCTGGCGCCGACCGCTTGGATCTCTCAGCAGAACGATCGGCGTACGACTCGCCGCGTCGAGAGCAATACCGGCAACGCTCATCTCCACCATGGCGGCGCTGCAGCACTAACCGATTATGACCAGTGGGAAGGGATCGGGCGCTGAGCCATGTTCACAGGATTAGTCCAGGCAGTGGGTCGGATTCAGCGCCGGGGGAAAGGTTTGCTCGTGGAAGGCTGTGAACCCTTCGGCCCCCTGAGCCTTGGCGACAGCGTCGCCGTGGATGGGGTCTGCCTCACGGTGGCCGAATGTGTCGGTGAGGGCTTTCGTGCAGACGTCAGCGAGGAGACCCTGCAGCGAACCACGCTGGGACGCAAGGCGGAACAGGGTGGGGTTGTGAACCTGGAGCCTGCCCTGCGGCTCAGTGATCGCCTTGGCGGACATCTGGTCAGCGGTCACATCGATGCGGTCGGTGAGGTGATTGATGTTGTGGAACGTCCCCAGTCCTGGCAGCTGGGGCTGCGCTGGAACGAGCCACGCTTCGGGCGCTATGTCTGCGAAAAAGCCAGCATCGCGGTCGACGGCATCAGCCTCACCGTGGCTTCGTGTTCAGATGATGGCGTGACCTTTGAACTGGCGGTGATTCCCCACACTTGGAGCGTTACCACCTTGAGCAGACTGGTCGTGGGAGACCACGTGAACCTGGAGGCTGATCAATTAGCGCGTTACGCAGAACGGCTCCTTGTGGCCGATGGTCAGGACAACCATCACTCCACACCGGCCATTTCGGAGGACTGGCTTTCTGAGAACGGCTGGACCTGATCGCCAGTCCTTTCCGTCGTCTCGTCGTTCAGTGGGAGCAGGCAGATGGACCTGGAGTCGCGGTTCAGTTCGATCCGGAATTCCTGTCCAGGTTCCAGGCCCAGACGCTTGGTGTAGGCGTGACCGATCAGCAGATTGCCGTTGCCATGCACTCGGGTGCGGAATTCGGCCTGACGGCCGCGGCTTCCACTGCCTCCACCGCTGGTTGTGCTTCGAGGCAGTTGCCAACCCTGGGCCTCTGCTTTTGCTTCGACCAGCGCTCGGTAAAAGCTCTTCTTGAGCAATCGGCCACTGGGACCGACGTAACCACAACCTCTCGCGATGTCATCCTCCGGCCGATTGCTGAGCGATCTGGCCTTGTCCAGCAGTTCTTTGCCGACCAGCATTTCCGCAATCAATTCAAATGAATTGTGGCCATGCATCCCAGCCCTGGCAAGCGATCAGAGTAAATAGAGGATGATGAACAAAATCACCCAGATTCCATCCACGAAGTGCCAGTACAGCTCGGCCGCTTCAAGGGGAAAGTGATTGTCTGCCGTCACGCGTCCACCGTCGGTACTTGCTTGCCACCAGACGATCAGGATCATCAGAGCACCAAGGGTGACGTGCAATCCATGGAATCCTGTGGCGGCAAAAAAGGTGCTCGCGAACAGGTTGTCGGTCAGACCGAAGGGGAGGGTGAAGTATTCGACCATCTGACTGACCAGAAAGGCCAGTCCCAACCCTGCGGTGACCAGCAACCAGTTGCGGCAACGGCTTTGAAGGTTCTGGCGGATGGCCTGCCCAGCCTTGTGAAATGTGGCACTGCTCACCAGCAACAACACCGTGTTGAGGATGGGCAGCGGCAGCTCGAGCTCGTAGATGGCTCCCTCCGGCAAGGGGTTGACGGCCTTGAAGGTGAGGTAGGCCGCGAAAAAGCCGGCGAAGGTCATCGCATCAGCAACGAGAAAGGTGGCCAGGCCGAACATGCGGTGGTCAGCGTGCTCCTCGTGCCCGTGGGGGTCTATGGCAGGTGAGCTTTCAGGCTGCACAGGAAGTGTCGAGGTCATTTGCCGCTGCTCCAGAGGTCACGACCGCTGGTGGCGGTCAGGTCAAGTTGATCAACGGGAACGCCGTAGCCATAGGGCTCCTCCACAAGAGGAGCTTCCCCGATCCAGTTCTCCACCGGTGGCGGTGAACTGGTCAGCCATTCCGGTGTGAGGGCATTCCAGGGGTTGTCTCCGGCGGGTTTGCCGCTGAGGGCGCTTTGCACAACGTTCCAGAGAAATGGAAGGGTGCTGATCGCCATGAGCAAAGCTCCAACCGAACTGATCTGATTGATCAACGTGAACTGCGGGTCGTATTCGGCGACGCGCCGCGGCATGCCATTCAGACCCAGCCAGTGCTGGGGACCAAAACAGAGGTTGAACCCGATGAAGGTGAGGGCGCCGTGAAGGCGCCCTAGATCTTCATTAAGCATCCGTCCCGTGAACTTCGGATACCAGTGGTACACCGAGGCGAAGATCACGAACACCGACCCACCAAAGACGATGTAGTGGAAGTGAGCCACCACGAAGTAGGTGTCGTGCACATGAATGTCGAAGGGAACCTGGGCGAGGGCCACACCGGTGATGCCCCCCAGCACGAAATTGACGATGAAGCCGCAGGAAAACAGCATCGCGCTGTTCAGGGTGATGCGCCCTCCCCAGAGGGTGGCCAGCCAGTTGAAGAATTTGATTCCTGTCGGAACGGCAATGAAGGCGGTGGCGATCGTGAAGAACAAGCGCATCCAGGGCGGCGTGCCACTGGTGAACATGTGGTGCGCCCAGACGACCAGGCCGAGCACCACAATTGCCATGATCGAATAGACCATCGTTACGTAGCCGAACAGCGGTTTGCGCGCGTGTACGGGCAGAATTTCGCTCACCAGGCCGAAGGCCGGCAGCACCATGATGTAAACCGCTGGGTGGGAATAAAACCAGAACAGATGTTGATAAACAACGACATTGCCTCCGAGAGCTGGGTTGAAGAATCCAGTGTGAGCCACGATGTCAAAACTCAGCAACACCAGGGTTCCGGCCAAAACCGGCGTGGACAGAACCACCAGAATGCTGGTGCCCAGCATTGCCCAGCAGTACATCGGCAGTTGCATCAACTTCAGTCCGGGGCGGCGGAGCTTGAGAATCGTCGCGATGAAATTGATGCCACCGAAAATGGAACTCCCCCCCAGGAGAAGAACACTGAGGATCCAGATGATCTGACCTGTGGCAGGCGTGGTGATGCTCAAGGGTGGATAGGCGGTCCAGCCCGACTGAGCCGCTCCCGTGAGGAAATAGCTGGTGATCAGCATCAGCCCTGCGGGAGGGATCAGCCAGAAGGCCACGGCGTTCAGTCGCGGGAATGCCATGTCCCGCGCGCCCACATAGAAGGGAATCAGATAATTACCGAAGGCGCCATTCACCACCGGCACAATCCACAGAAAGATCATCACCGTGCCGTGCAGGGTGAGCACCTGGTTGTAAACATCCCTGGCCATGAAGTCCGAGACCGGACTGGCTAGTTCCGTACGGATCGCCCCGGCGAGAGCTCCACCGATCAGATAGAAAAGAAAGCCGCAGACCAGGTACTGCAGGCCGATCACCTTGTGATCGACGCTGAAGCTGAAGTAGCGAAGCCAGCCGGTGGGTTGAAGCCTTGGGCTGGATGAGCTGGTCTGAGGTGGGATGGCAACAGTCATCGGATCAAGTCGTGGTGGTGTCTTCCGTTTTGGCGTTGCTGCTGAACCAGGCATCCCAATCGTCAGGTTCGTCGACAACCACCGTGGAGCGCATGCCGCCGTGATACGGGCCGCAGAGCTCTGCGCAGACGATTGGATAACGTCCCGGGCGGGTGGCCGTGAAACTCAATTGGGTCGGTTGCCCAGGGATGACGTCCTGTTTGAGGCGGAATTCAGGCACCCAGAAGGCATGAATCACATCCTTCGCCTCCATATGCAGCGTAACCGGTCGGTTTGCCGGTACATGCAGCTCTCCCGCTGTGATATCTCCCTCCGGGTAATGAAAGAGAAAGGCAAATTGCATGGCCGTCACATCAATCGGCAGTGCGCTGGCTGCGGTGTTGTCAGACAGTGTTGAGCCAGAGCTGATTCCGCCCCAGATGCGCTCTTCACTGGTCCCAGCCATGTGGTCGTGAGCCAGCGGCACCATTCCGCCCATGCGATCGTAGATGTCGTAGCTGTAGAGGCCAACGAACAGCACAACAACAGCCGGGACGGCAGTCCAGAAAATCTCCAAAGGAAGATTGCCTTCGATGGCGATTCCATCACCGAGTTGATCGCTTCGGCGACGGAATCGGATCAAGCTGTAGATCAGAAGTCCGACGATGCCCACAAACAGAATCGTTCCGATTGTGAACAGAACCCGAAAAAGTTCGTCGTAAATCGGTGCGTTGACGCTCGCATCAACCGGTAGGAGATTGATGTTCTGACCGATCCAAAGCCCCCCAATGGCGAGGAGCATCCCGATCACCAGAGTGACGATGGCTGATGGGATCTGCATGGCTCCAATCCCAGACTGATCTCAGCGTATGGAGCTTGTTCGGCATCTCCATGGATTGTTTCTTAAGGGGCTGGTTGTGTCAGCAAAGGTGCACCTTGGAGAGGGCGAAGGTGTTGCAGACCTCCACACAAGGTGACGTCCATACAGCCATCGCTACGTTTCGATCAGACCTTTTCGAATCCTGGAGACGAGAGGTTGATGATGCTTTCCTCCACGACTCCACTGCGACGCCGTCTGGGGCGTCTCACGGCTCATCTTGTTGTTGCTGTAGTTGCCCTCGTGGTGATCGGAGGGGCAACCCGCGTCATGGAGGCGGGTCTGGCCTGTCCGGACTGGCCCCTTTGCTTCGGAACGCTCCTTCCCGGTCGTCAGATGAACATCCAGGTGTTCCTGGAGTGGTTCCATCGCCTTGATGCCTTCGTCATCGGCATCGCCCTGGTGGTGATGGCCACCGTCTCCGTTCTTTGGAGGCGTTCCCTGCCTCGATGGCTCCCCTGGATGAGTGGCTCGCTGGTGTTGCTGGTTGCTCTGCAGGGTGGCCTCGGTGCTCTCACGGTGTTGCAGTTGCTGCCATCGGCGGTGGTCACGGCTCATCTGGCCTTGGCGCTCACGCTTGTGGCTCTGCTCAGCGGATTGACGCAGTGTCTGCTGCAGTCCACGGATGGTCAGCCTCCCTGGTGGTGGCGTCCCCTCTCCGCCCTTGCCCTTGCCGGTGTGGTGAGCCAGTGCCTGCTGGGGGCACGCATGGCCACGTCCTGGGCAGCCCAGCGCTGCCTGGCCGGTGGTGAGGCTTGCCGGTGGCTGGCCTGGCATCGCTCCGCGGCAGCCCCTGTCGCCGGTTTGGTGCTGTTGTTTGTCCTGGTGGCCTTGCTGGCGGGTGGGTGGAGTCGCCGTCAGTGGCCGCTGCTCCTGTCTGCAGTGGCGCTGGTGGCCACCCAGGTCATCCTCGGCATCACCACCCTCCGGCTTGGGCTGGATCAACCCCTGGTCACGGTGGCCCATCAGCTGGTGGCAGCGCTGCTGGTGGGTCTTTTGGCGGCGCTTTTGGTGCGCCGTCCAGCGTCTGTTGCTGTCGTCCCCTGTTCCGTCGTCCTCGACGACTCCTCTCTGGAGCCTTGTCATGGCTGAAGCCATCTCCGCTGCCCTTCCCACTCGTGATCAGGTCGTTCCCTCGAGGAAACGAATCAAGCTCCCCCCTTGGCTTGAAGTGGCCAAACCAAGGCTGATCCCCTTGCTTCTGGCCACCACCCTGGGCGGCATGGCTCTCACCGAGGGATGGCCTTTGTCCTCCCCCCGTCTGGTCTGCACCCTGGGTGGCGGGGCACTGGCCTCTGCCGCGGCTGGAGTTCTCAACTGTCTGTGGGAGCAGGATCTGGATGGGCGCATGGCGCGCACCAGCGGCCGTGCTCTTCCCTCTGGTCGCCTTTCCCCCACAAGCGCCTTCATCGGCGCCATAACTTGCACCCTGGCGGCGGCCATGCTGCTGGTGAGCGGTGTGAACTGTCTGGCGGCTGGTCTGTCGCTGCTGGGGCTCTGCAGCTATGTGCTGCTGTACACCGCTCTGCTCAAGCCACGCACAACGCAGAACATCGTCATCGGTGGCGTCGCAGGGGCCATTCCTCCCCTCGTGGGAGCTGCTGCGGCGACGGGCCATGTAGGCCTGGGTGGATGGTGGCTTTTCGCGCTCGTGATGGTCTGGACACCCGCTCATTTCTGGGCCCTGGCGCTGTTGCTCAAGGAGGACTACCGAGCTGTCGGCATCCCGATGTTGCCGGTGATCAAAGGACCTGTGGTGACGGCACGGGCGATCCGTCGCTACGGCTGGGCCACGGTGCTGCTGAGCGGATTCGGTGTTCTGGCTCTGCCCACAGGAGGTGTTTTCTACGGAATGATGCTGCTTCCCTTCAATGGCCGACTGATCCAGATGGTGCAGCGTCTGTCGAAGGACCCCGACAGCCTGACCGCCGCCAAGGGACTGTTTCGCTGGTCGATCCTGTACCTGTTCGGCATTTGCTTGTTGCTGATTCTCAGCCGCACTGACCTCGCCTCCAGCTTTGATCAACAGGTGATGTCGGCCCTGCAGCAGCTGCCGATCGTCTGATCGGTTCTTAGATTCCGTCCCTGGTTCGGCTGTGCGATGCCCCTTATTGAACTTCGGCACCTGCGCAAGTCTTACGGCTCTGTTGTGGCGCTCGAAGACTTGAACCTTGAGGTTCCTGAGGCCTGTCTTTATGGCCTCTTGGGACCCAATGGCGCTGGGAAAACGTCAACGCTTCGCATCCTGGCCACGTTGCTGGAACCTGACTCGGGATCGGTTCAGGTGGCCGGTATCGATGCCATAAAGGATCCCAGAGCGGTGCGACGTCAGCTTGGCTACGTGGCCCAGGAGGTGGCCATCGACAAAATCCTGACGGGTCGTGAGCTGCTCCAACTGCAGGGAGACCTTTATCACCTGCCAAGACGGGATCGTGATCAGCGCATGGCCGACCTCATCGAGCGCTTGGCCATGGGGGATTGGGTGGACCGACGCTGCGGCACCTATTCCGGAGGAATGCGGCGACGTCTGGACCTTGCGGCCGGTCTGTTGCATCGCCCCCGCCTGCTGGTGCTGGATGAGCCGACAGTGGGCCTTGATATCGAGAGCCGATCGGCCATCTGGGATCTGCTGCGCCAGCTGGTCAGTCAGGGCACCAGCGTGCTGCTCAGCAGTCACTACCTCGAAGAGATTGAGGCCATCGCCGATCGCATGGCGATCATCGATTCGGGACGGGTGATTGCAGAAGGCACCCCCGATGGGTTGAAACAACAGCTCGGGGGGGACCGTGTGACGCTGCGGGTGCGGGAATTCAGTGACGCCACAGAAGCCGATCGGGTCTGCCAGCTGCTGCAGCCCCTGGAGGGGGTCCGTCAGGTGGTGGTGAACCGGGCCCAGGGATTTTCGCTCAATCTCGTCATTGATGGAGACGTTGTGATCAGCAGGGTGCGTCAATGTCTGGATCATGAAGGCTTGCCTGTTTTTGCTCTCGCCCAGAGCCGTCCCAGCCTTGATGATGTCTACCTTCAGGCCACAGGCCGAACCCTGATGGATGCGGAGCTGGCCCTGGCCGGTCAGCGCGACCTCAAACAGGAAAAGCGCCAGTCCATGCGTTGAGTCCGCCAATTGCTCATGACCTCTTCAGCCCTGCCTTCCCTCGCTAACGATCGCGGAGCTCTCGCCGAGCTCACGCAGGAGACCGTGGCTCTGACGCGACGATTGTTCCTGCAGTTGCTGCGTCGTCCTTCCACATTGATCGCTGGCATCCTTCAACCTCTGATCTGGTTGATTCTCTTCGGCGCCCTGTTTGCCAATGCACCGGAAGGCCTCCTTCCTGGGGGCATGAGCTACGGGAGGTTCCTTGGCGCTGGCGTGATCGTTTTCACCGCATTCAGTGGTGCCTTGAATGCGGGACTGCCGGTGATGTTCGATCGGGAGTTCGGTTTCCTGAACCGGCTGCTGGTGGCTCCGTTGCGCAGTCGCAGTTCGATCGTTCTGGCTTCGGTGATTTACATCACGGCCCTGAGCCTTCTGCAGAGCCTGGCCATCATGCTGACGGCCGCAGCCCTGGGGTACGGCTGGCCGGGAGGCGCTGGTCTCCTCTTGGTGCTTCTGACCCTGCTGATGCTGGTGTTCGCCGTTACGGCCCTGAGTCTCGGCCTGGCCTTTGCCCTACCGGGACATATCGAGCTGATTGCCGTCATCTTCGTGGCCAATTTGCCGTTGTTGTTCGCCAGCACAGCCTTGGCTCCGCTCTCCTTCATGCCCTCCTGGCTGGGCTGGCTTGCGGCCCTGAATCCCCTTACCTTCGCGATTGAACCCATCCGTGCCGCTTATCGCGGTCCGCTGGATCTTTCGGCGGTTCTTTTGGAGGCCCCCTACGGCGATGTGACCGGTTTCGGCTGTCTCAGCATCCTTGTCGCCCTCACCGTTGGACTCTTCCTTCTGATTCGTCCCCTGCTCAACCGCAAGTTGTCCTGACCCGTGCTCTCTTCCCCGTTTGATCCTCCGTCCCAGCGTCAGAACATCCTCGCCAGCCAACTGAAGGCCGCCCACGGCGCTGATGATCAGAGGCAATTGCGTCTTTTGCGCAGCCAGTGGGTGCATCGGTTCGGTGTGGACTCCCTGCCGGAGTTCTCGAGAGTCGATCCGGTTGCGGAGGTCGAGCCTGTCGCCGATCAGCCTGGGGCCTTCGAGCGGGTCTCAAATGTTGTGCGCCATTCCTTCAGGGAGGTGAGCCGAGCACTCGATGAGCCGACGATGTCCGTTGATCATCCTGCTGATGAGTTCCACGAGGTGACGGCTCCCCCGCTGAGCACGCCCCCATCTCTGCGGAGATGGCTTGTATCGGGCGATGACAGCGTCCACAAGGCCTCCTGATCGCTGATGATCCCTACGACTGAGCGGCTTGAGCAGGGACTGATCGTTTCGGTGCAGGCCCCCCCGGGCTCCCCCATGCGTGATTCCCAGGTGATCGCAGCAATGGCGGAAGCGTCCTTGCGCTGCGGAGCTGTCGGAGTACGCCTGGAGAGTCCGGAGCACATTGGGGCCGTACGCCGCCGCTGCCCCGATGCGCTCATCATTGGACTGTGGAAATGCACCTTCCCCGATAGTCCCGTTTACATCACACCGGGATGGAAGGAGGTTCAGGCGGTGTGGTCCGCTGGCGCCGATGTCATTGCGTTGGACGCCACCCAGCGCCCTCGGCCGGAGGAACAACGGTTGGAGGCGTTGATTCAGCGTTGCCGGTCTGAGTTGCGGGCTCCACTCATGGCAGATGTCGACAGCGTCGCGAACGGCATCCGTGCTGCCGAGCTGGGTTGCGATTGGGTCGGCACAACGCTCTATGGCTACACCGAGGACACGGCTGACCAGTCGCCGCCGGCCCTGAACCTGCTGCCGGAGCTGCGGAAGGAACTGAAAACGTCGGTTCGCCTAATCTGTGAAGGGGGGATCTCCTCGCCAACCGCAGCCTGCACTGCCCTTGAGGCTGGCGCGGACAACGTGGTGGTTGGAACGGCGATCACCGGGGTAGACCTGCAGGTGCAGGCCTACTGCCGAGGGATGGCGGCCTGATCACATCATCCCGGGCATGCCCATGCCCCCCATGCCGCCCATTCCAGGCATGCCCATGCCGCCCATTCCACCCATGCCGCCCATGGGATCGCCGCCGCCATCGGCAGCCGGGGCTTCCGGCTCAGGTTTGTCCGCGATCACCACTTCCGTGGTGATCAGCAGCGAGGCGATCGACACTGCATCCTGAACAGCGAGGCTCACCACCTTGGCGGCATCGACAATGCCAGCAGCCATCAGATCTTCGTAGTTGCCGGTGAGGGCGTTGAACCCTTGACCGCTGTTGCGCATGGCTTCGATCACAACGTCGCCGTTATGGCCTGCGTTGGTGGCGATGTGATGCACCGGTGCCACCAGGGCACGCTGAAGAATTTCAACACCGGTGCGTTGATCACCTTCCAGCTGCTCCACCAGGCTGTTCAACCCATCGGCCAGCTGCAGAAGTGTGGTGCCACCACCGGGAACGATGCCCTCTTCGATGGCCGCCCGGGTGGCGTTCAGGGCATCCTCGATCCGCAGCTTGCGGTTCTTGAGTTCCGTTTCCGTGGGAGCACCCACTTTGATGACGGCAACGCCGCCGGCGAGCTTGGCGATGCGCTCGTTCAGCTTCTCGCGGTCGTAGTCGGAGTCGGTGGCATCGAGTTCTCGCTTGATGGAGGCCACACGGTCGGTGACGGCGGCACGGTGATCCTCCGTGGCCACGATCGTGGTGCTCTCCTTGCTGATGGTGACGCGGCGTGCTTTGCCGAGATCAGACAGCTCCACTTTGTCCAGGGTCATCGCCCGGTCTTCACTGATCAGCGTTCCGCCGGTGAGGATGGCGATATCAGCGAGGGCTGCTTTGCGGCGTTCGCCGAAGGATGGGGCCCGGACAGCCGCCACCTGCAACACGCCCCGGTTGCGATTCACCACGAGGGTGGCCAGGGCTTCGCCTTCCACTTCCTCGGCCAGGATCAACAGTGGAGAACCACTCTTCTGCACCGCTTCAAGCACAGGAACGAGATCGGCGATGGCGCTGATCTTGCGATCGGTGAGCAGGATCAGCGGATTCTCGAACTCACAGATCTGGCGATCGGGATCGGTGACGAAATAGGGGGAGCTGTAGCCGCGGTCGAAGGCCATGCCTTCGGTGACCTCAAGCTCCGTAGCCAGGGATTTGGACTCCTCAACGGTGATCACCCCATCGGCGCTGACACGATCCATGGCTTCGGAAATCATCCGACCCACTTCGTCGTCACCACCGGAACTGACGGTGGCCACCTGACGGATGGAATCTCCCGCCACGGGCTGGCTGCGCTGCTGAAGACCGTTGACCACCTGTGCGACGGCCTTTTCCATGCCACGGCGGAGCTCTACCGGGCTGGCTCCTGCAGCCGTGTTGCGCAGACCTTCCCTCACCATGGCCTGGGCCAGCACCGTGGCCGTCGTGGTGCCGTCACCGGCCTTGTCCTTGGTGCGGGAGGCCACCTGCTGGATCAACTTGGCCCCAAGGTTCTCGAAGGGATCATCCAGTTCGATTTCTCGGGCGATGGTGTCGCCGTCATTGACGATGTCGGGGGCACCGAATGACTTTTCCAGCACCACATTGCGGCCGCGCGGGCCGATGGTGACGCGCACGGCGTCAGCCAAGGCGTCGACGCCGCGTTCCAGGGCGCTGCGGGATTCGTCAGAGAAGGAAAGGAGTTTGGCCATGATCTCGGGACCGCCGTCGATCACTGTCCCACAGCACTTGCAGGGCTCGACAGGGGGGCATCGGTGGGGAAAGCCGAATCGGAACCCCTCAGCTCATGTCGTCATCACACACTCTGATTAATGTCCGCACATGGGTGACAACGGCACGCTGTTCTTCGTCCTGATGGCGGGCTTGGCCGGCTCCATGGCCCTTGTGTATGTGCCGCTGCGGATTTTTCTCACGGCGACCGAACGAAGCCGACGATTGCGCCTGCTTCAACGCATCCGTCGACTGCGGGAAGAGTTGGCTCAGCCCCTCGATTCCTGAACGATCAGGCCATCACCATGCCGCCATCCACCTGCAGAACCTGACCGGTGATGTAGGCAGCAGCGTCGTCCGCTGCGAGAAAGCGCACGGCTCCAGCCACCTGTTCCTGGGTGCCGAACTGTCCCAGGGGAATGTCCTTGAGGATGGCGTCGGCATCCAGATCCTTGGTCATGTCTGTGGCGATGAAGCCAGGGGCCACGGCATTGACCGTGATCCCCCTGCTGGCCAGTTCCTTGGCGGAGCTGCGGGTCAGGCCGATCACCCCGGCTTTGGCCGCGGCGTAGTTGGCCTGACCGGCATTCCCCATCAGTCCCACCACCGAGGTGATGTTGATGATGCGGCCGCTTTTCTGCTTCAACATCGGACGTGCCACGGCACGGCTGCACAGAAACACCCCGGTGAGGTTCAGGTCGATCACCGCCTGCCAGTCATCGGTTTTCATCCGCATCAGCAGGCCGTCCCTGGTGATACCAGCGTTGTTCACCAGAACGTCCAGGCGACCGCTGCGCTCCAGAACCGCCTTGATCAGTCCGTCCACCTCCTCCTCGATGGAGACGTTGGCCTTCAGGGCGTAGGCCTTTCCACCGGCAGCGGTGATCGCAGCCACCACCTCGTCAGCGGCACCGGCGGAATTGGCGTAGTTGACCACCACCTCAGCTCCGGCTTCCGCGAGGGCCAGGGCGATGGCTTTGCCGATGCCCCGTCCGCCTCCTGTCACCAATGCGGTCTGACCGTCGAGGGAGGTGGAGCTGAGCATGGCGGCTGCTGTGATCGGAGGATCGTAGGGATGCGCCCGGAGCCGGCTCAACCCGCCATGGTTTCGATGCTGTCGACCGCTTCGCCCAGAAGCGCCTGAAAGCGTTTGAGTTGCGGCTTGCTGCCCAGCACGATCAGCAGTTGGCCAGGGGCCAACTGGGTTTCCCCGCCTGGGTTGGCGATCAGGTCATTTCCATCTCGGATCGCAAGCACGAGGGCTCCGCTGCGGCGGCCCAGTTCCAGTTCCGCCAGGCTCCGACCCTGAATTGCGTTCAGGGGCAGAGGGTCGCGGCTGAGTTGGAATTCCTCGATTTCAAAATCCGACCCCGCCAGAAGTTCCATGAAATTCAGGGCCAGGGGACGCAATGCGGAGGCCGCCATCACCCGTCCACCGGCGACGTAGGGACTCACCACAACCGCGGCGCCGGCGAGCCGCAGCTTCGTGGCGGCTTCATCGCTGTTGGCTCGCGCGATGAGCCTGCAGGTGGGCTTCAACCCCCGGGCGCTGAGAACCACATAGAGATTTGAAGCATCACTGGGCAGAGCCGCCACCAGGCTTTGACAGCGCTCCAGGCCAGCGTCGAGAAGCGTTTCGTCGAGGGTCGCATCCGCCAGAAGCACCTGCAGTCCATTGGCTTCCGCCACATCCCGACGATCCGGGTCGGTCTCAATCACCACGAGGGGAATCTGATCGCGCTGCAGCTGGGCTGCGATCTCCTGACCAATGCGCCCATAGCCGCAGAGGATGACGTGATCGTGCAGGCTTTCCAGCATGCGGTGGATGCGGAACTCCTGCAGTCTGCGGAAATAACCCGCGTCCTTCAGGCCAAGCACCCGCTGAATCGCCAGTTGAACGACGATCAGGCCACCCACGACGATCAGCACCGTCACCAGCCGCCCTGCCGGGGAGAGGGTTTCCACTTCTCCGTAGCCGATGGTGCTGATGGTGATCAGCACCATCCAGAGACAGTCCCCCCAATCCCATCCTTCGGTGAGGCGGTAGCCCATCGCACCGATCGAGATCACGGCCGCGAGGGCGCTGAAGGGACCGCGCCATGGGGCCGCCAGCAGCTTGAGCTGACGTCGGCTCGTCCAGCGTCGAGAGCCCTGATTCATCAGTGCTGGTCAGAACCCGAGGGCCTGAAGCACCTCATCGTCCGCAAGGGCGCTGAGATTACCGGGGGTGCCAAGGCAGCGAATGTCGGGTCGGTCGGGGAGGTCCTGAGGTTCCGCGCCCAGTGCCACCAGTGGAACGCCGCTGTAGATGGCCAACTTCTGGCTCACCGGGCAGCTGCTGAGCACCACGTCGGCACTGGCGACAGCCGCCGCACGACGGTTGATGGGCAGATCCGGATTCAGCTGCAAGGTGCGCAGTCCTTTGAGGCGCTGCGCGATGGCCTCTGGCAGTGACCTCCAGCGCTGTTCCGGCCAATCCACAGTCGAGCCAGCAGGAGCCAGCAGCAGCATGGGGCCTTCTCCGGCGGGTTGTTCAGCGCGGGCGGCGTCGAGGTCCGTGCTGGAAAGGGCCAGTCGGAAACGGTCCGCATCCAGGTCGCAGCCCAGGGGCTTCAGCACACTGGCCAGGCGCTGGGCACACCAGCCCTCGCCGGGGGAGACGATTTCAGTGCTGGAGAAACCGCTGCTGGCGATTCGCGTGGGGATGTGACTCATCGACAGCATCAGGTTCACCTGCCGTCCTTCAGCGAAGTTGAGGCAGACCTGAAAATCGGGCTCCCGCACGCAACCAAGCAGGTTGGCCCAGTCCGCGAGGGTGGGTGCTGCCTCGAAATCAAAGGGAAGAATCTTCTCCACTTGGGGAACCAGGTCCCAGGCCCCGCGACAGGCCGGAGCGCAGGCCACCTGCAGAGTGGCGCCCACCTGCTCGCACAGGCTCACCAGCGCCGGGAGTCGATCCAGTTGCTGGGCCAGCGGGCCAGGGCTGAGAGCAAGAACACGCATGGACTCGCCTCAGGGCGGGGTGCAGACTGATTGTATGGAGGCCGTTTCGGCCTGCCTGGGGCAGGAGTCGCTTGTGCATCTGTTGATCGCCGCAGCGGGCAGTGGTCGCCGCATGGGCGCGGATCGCAACAAGCTTCTGCTGCCATTGGCCGGAAAGCCTGTGATCGCCTGGACGCTGAAGGCTGCGTTGGCCGCTGAACAGATCCACTGGATCGGTGTGGTGGGTCAGGAGATCGATCGCGAACCGATTCTTGATCTCATGGGGGATGCTGACAAGCCGGTCACCTGGATCCAGGGCGGCAGCACGCGGCAGGAGTCGGTGTTGCGCGGGCTGGCGGGGCTGCCTGCCGCTGCTGAACTGGTGTTGATCCACGACGGCGCCCGCTGCCTGGCGGAACCGGCGCTGTTCGATCGCTGCGCGCAGGCCCTGGCCACAGGCCAGGCGCTGATCGCAGCAACCCCTGTCACCGACACGATCAAGCGGGTGGATGGCGATGGGGTGATCACTGAGACGCCGGACCGATCGGAGCTCTGGGCTGCGCAGACTCCTCAGGGTTTTCAGGTGGACCAGTTGCGCCAGGGGCATGCCCAGGCTGAAGCGATGGGTTGGGCCGTCACGGACGACGCCTCTCTGTATGAGCGCCTCGGCTGGCCTGTGCAAGTGCTGGATGCCGGACCGTCCAACATCAAGGTGACCACACCGTTTGACCTGACGGTGGCCGAAGCCGTGCTGGCTCTCAGGCAACAAGGCTGAGGCTGCCGCGATTGCCGTCGAGGCAAGCCAGCTGCCCCATCGGCAAGGCGGCATTGCCGCAGACGTGGCCGACCGGCAGATTCATCACGACGGGAATGTTCAGGTCAGCGGTGCGCTCGTCGAGCACCGCTGCGAGTGTTGTGGTCAAAGGGTCATCCGGGCTGCTGTCGCATCCTTCGAACTGACCGAAGCCGATCCCGCCGAGCTGTTGGAGCACGCCACACAATCTCCAGTGGGTCAGCATTCGATCGATCCGATACGGCGCCTCACCGACATCTTCAAGAACAAGGATGGCTCCCTGAAGGTTTGGCATCAGGCCCGAACCGAGCAGGTGGCTGGCCACGGTGAGGTTGGCCGCCAGCAACGGACCGGTGGTCTGTCCCCCTCCCCGCGGTTCCCCCTCAAGGGCGGGGGGTGTCTCGCCAAACAGCAGTTGTCGCAGACGTTCCCGGCTCCATGCCGGTTCCGCTGCGAGGGTGGTGAGAAGCGGGCCGTGGATGCCGCCAGCCCACCCTGCGCTCAGCCTTGCCCAGAGGAGGGACGTGACATCGGAGAAGCCCAGCAGCCAGCCGGGTTTCCAGGAGATGGGGTGTTCCAGCAGCCGTGCCGATCCCCAGCCGCCGCGGGCGCAGGCCAGCAGAGGAGCGTCCTGGGTCAAATCGCTGAAGCGCTCCTGATCGGTTCCAGCCAGGTGCCCCCAACGACGAGCGCTCACGTTCTGCTCCAAGGGGCACAGCCCCCAGCCCCTGAGCACCTCCAACCCCTCTTCCAGGCGATGATCGTCCGCCAGGGCCGAGCTCGCTGCCACGGTGGCCACGGCGTCCCCCGCGGTGAGGGGGATGGCTGGCTGCAACGCAGTCATCCGGTCAGCCCGCGGCTCAGCATCAGCCCCAGCAGCAGCAGGCTGCCGATCTGGACCTGGCCGCGGAAATGAAGACCAAAGCTCGCCATGGTCGCGTTGCGCTGGTTCAACGACCGGCAACTGAGCTGCATCAGCACTGTGGCTCCGAGCCAGAAGATCCAGAACAGTGGATGAACGCCCGCACTGACGGCGGCCAGCGCGAGGGCTGCGACCGTCAAGCCATAACAGGCTCTGACGGTGACGACGGCACGGCTCCCCAGGCTCAAGGCGCTGCTGTTCAGGCCGATGACTGCATCATCACGGCGATCAGCCATGGCATAGACGGTGTCGAAGCCGAAGGTCCACAGAACCGTGGCCAGCCAGCAGCCGATCAGGGCCGGCTGCAGCGTCAGGCTTCGTTCCGCTGCGGCCCAGGGGATCAGCACGGCAAAGCCCCAGCAGAAAGCAAGCACCGCCTGGGGGTAAGCGAACCAGCGCTTGGCGGAGGGATAGAGGAGGATCGCCGGAAGAGCGCAGATCGAGAGCAGCAGGCATAAGGCCTGGCTGGTCTCATCCAGGCTGAGGACCACCGCAAGGCTGAGGACCAGCAGAACGATCAGCAGCATGAATGCTGCGGCCGGCCGGATCGCACCCCGGGCCAGCGGCCGCTGTTTCGTCCGTTCCACCCGGCTGTCGAAACGGCGGTCCCAAAGGTCGTTGGCAATGCAGCCGGCTCCACTCACGGCCAACCCTCCGACAACGATCTGGAGCAACAGAAGCAGGCCAGGAGGTGCAGAGGGTGACAACCACAGGCTCCAGCCGGCGGGAATCAGCAGAATCAGGCGACCGGTTGGCTTGGTCCAGCGCAGCAGTTCAAGCCAGGGGCCAAGGCGTTCACGAAGGCTGTTCACGGGACCCGAAGGTTTGAAGAACCCTAGTCAGCGCCTGGCGACAACGCCCATGGGTGGCAAAGTGGATCGACTTCTGGACAGGGCCGACGATGCTGGACGCTGTGTCTGAACCAACGGCTTCGGCAGGGTCGGAACCCACAAGGTCGTCGGCCCAGACCCGGCGCGTGGCCGCCATTGACATCGGCACCAACTCCACCCATCTCCTGGTGGCCGGCGTGGACACCATCCTTGGCACCTTCAGCATCGAACAGGCGGAGAAGTCGACCACCCGCCTTGGAGAACGCGATCCGGACAGCGGCGAACTGACCTCGGCTGGAATGGATCGTGCTTTCGAAACACTGCGACGGTTCCGGGATCTGGCCGTCAGTCACGACGTGGAGCAGATCGTGACCGCCGCCACCAGCGCCGTCCGCGAGGCTCCCAATGGCAGGGAGTTTCTCCAAAGCATTCAGGATGGCCTCGGCATCGATGTGGATCTCGTCAGTGGCCCGGAGGAGGCCCGTCTGATCTACTTGGGGGTGCTCTCTGGGATGACCTTCGGTGATCGTCCCCACCTGCTGCTGGACATCGGTGGGGGATCGACGGAGCTGATCCTTGCCGATGGACGCGATGCCCGCGCTCTCACCAGCACGCGGGTGGGTGCAGTGCGCTTGCAACGGGATTTCGTCAAGGATGATCCGATCCCCCCTCAGCGACGCTCGTTCCTGCAGGCCTTCATCCAGGGATCCCTGGAGCCTGCCGTTGACAAGGTGCACCGGCGGATCAAGCCGGGGGAAATACCCGTTCTCGTCGCCACCAGCGGCACGGCCATGGCCATCGGTGCACTGGCGGCCAGTGAGGACGAACGTCCTCCGCTGAAACTGCACGGTTACCGGGTGTCGCGCCAGCGGCTGGATCGCGTTGTCGAGAAACTGGTGACGATGACTCCGGATCAACGGCGGGACCTTTCACCCATCAACGACCGCAGGGCCGAAATCATCGTGCCGGGGGCCCTGATCCTGCAGACCACGATGCAGATGCTGGGCGTTGACGAGTTCGTTCTCAGCGAACGGGCCTTGCGCGAGGGACTGATCGTGGATTGGATGCTCCGCCATGGACTGCTCGAGGACCGTTTCAGCTTTCAGAGCAGCATTCGTCAGCGCACTGTTATCCATCAGGTGCAGCGCTTTGCGGTGAATCAGAGGCGCGCTGAACGGGTGGCGACCCATGCCCTGAGCCTGTACGACGCCACAGAGGGTTTGATGCACCACGACGATGGCCAGGGGCGGGAGTTGCTCTGGGCCGCAGCAATGCTTCACGCCTGCGGACAGCACATCAATCTCAGCGCGTATCACAAGCACTCCTGGTATCTGATTCGTCACGGAGAGCTTCTGGGCTACTCGGAGTCGGAACATCTGATGGTGGCAGCCATTGCCCGCTATCACCGCCGCAGTCTTCCCAAGAAACGGCATGAGTCCTGGCAGGCGCTGGTGACCCGTGAAAATCGACGTCGCGTCAGTGAAATGTCACTGCTGCTGCGCCTTGCAGCAGCCCTGGACCGGCGACCTGAGCCGGTGGTCGCTTCATTACAGGTGAACACAACACCGGACGTGTTGGATCTTGTTCTTGTGCCAGAGCGACTGAATCAGAACCTCAGCCTGGAGCAGTGGAGTCTTGAGAGCTGCGCTGAGGTGGTGCGTGAGGCTTCGGGGGTCAAGCTCCGGGTCAGCGTTCAGGGTTGAGCGGGTACCAGCGCAGGTCATTGATGCTGCCGAGGTTGATCGCTTCCTCCTCCTCTCGGCGCAGCATCACCAGATCCGGACGCCCGGGATAAACCTCAACGCCTTCGGGGTTCTCCACCGTTCTAGGGGCGTCCAGAATTCCTTCGAACTCCACTGTTCCATCGCGACGCAGGGCAATCCAGCACGGTTCGCTGCAGTCGAGAACGATTGCTGCTGTCGTGGTCGATTCCGCCGGGGGAGCTGGAACGTCCTGTCTTGGAGGTTGGACCTTCGTTTCGGGTGCTGCCTGGATGGGCGTTTCCCGACCAGAGGTCGATGTGGTGGTGTCTGTGAGCAGATGACGGGCCCAGCTGCCGAGGCCAACGATCGCCATCAGGGCCAACAGAAGGGTTATCCAAGGGGGTCCGGAGGCCTGATCAGCGATTGGCTTCAGTGCTTGAACTGGCGTATGGGTGATCGACGGACGATTGGGCAGTGGACCCAGCTGCTCCACCAGTGCATCAGCATCAAGTCTGAGGTGACTGGCGAGGCGTCGCACCATCGCCTTGATGAACACAGGTTCAGGTAACCGATGCAGTTCCCCTTGCTCCAGAGCTTCGAGTTGTTCACAGCCCATGTGCAAACGCTGGGCCAGCTCCTCACGGCTGATCGAAGCGGACTCTCGCCCCTGACGGATCGCAGTTCCTACATCCTCAATTGCGGATGATTGCGTGGGTTTTGAGTTGAGGTCGCTTCCGCTCATCCGGAAGACTCACATCAGAACAACCGGAATTTAGGCCGTTTGCACCAACTTGACAGCCTGAGTCTCCTGAGGAGTGACTACAACCCCCTGGGAAATATGGGCGATACTGGATTCGAACCAGTGACCCCTTCCGTGTGAAGGAAGTGCGCTACCACTGTGCTAATCGCCCGCACAACCCAATCTTAAACCACCACCATCAGTGGCTTGGGCGGAAAAGGTGGTCGTGATCCGGTGAATACAAACGCGATCGTTGACGACCTCCATTGAGTGCTGGACTGATGATGTAGAGGGTTGTGCGGATCAACTGGCGCTCCTGACTGGCAGCAGCCATCTGCGCGAGGGGGACAACGGACATCCATTCATCAGGCCAGCTCACCCGGTAGGCGATGGCCACCGGTGTGTCGTCGGGGTAATGGCGCTGAAGGGTGGCCTGCACGTCATCGATATGGCGGGCACTGAGATACAGGCATAGGCTGGCCCCCAGAGCTGCCAGCTGATCGAGTTCCTCTGAAGGGGGAACCCCCGTGCGCCCCCCGGCGCGGCCGAGGACAATGGTCTGAACCACCCCCGGGATGGTGAGTTCGCTGGAGAGTCCCGCTGCTGCCGCTTGATAAGCGCTGACCCCGGGAACCACTTCCACCGGAATGTCCGCATCGCTCAGAGCGCAAATCTGCTCGTTGATGGCGCTGTAAAGAGCCGTGTCCCCATCGTGCAGACGCACGACCTTGGCCCCCTGACGTTGTCGATCGATCAACAGAGGAATCACCTCTTCCAGGGTGAGGGTGCTGGTGCGGATTTTTTCGCAATGGTCAGGAGCCAGCACTGTGATCTGAGGGCACACCAGGGAGTCCGTCCAGATCAGCACATCGGCATGACGCAGTCGTTCAGCGGCTCGAAGGGTCAGTAGGTCCTCAGCCCCGGGGCCTGCTCCGACAAAGCAAACGGGGTGACTCAGGGGTTGGGTGGAGTCTGAAGCTGTTGCTGCCGCCGGTACAACCACCACAGACCCAATCCACCCTGAACCATCAGCATGGCACTCATCAACTGGGCGATGCGAATCCCTCCCTCACAGGCTGGGGGCAGTGCTCCCACACAGAGGGGATCAATGCGGAGTCCCTCGATCCAGATGCGGCCAAAGCTGTAGCCGATAAGATACACACAGCTCAGAGCTCCTGCAGGAAGGGAGAAACGATCTCGGCTTCCCCAGCGGAAAAGACCCAGCAGGAGAGCAAACAGCAGCAGATTCCAGATCGATTCGTACAGGAATGTTGGATGGAAAAACTCGGCGTCCGCATAGATCACCGGCCGATTCCCGTAGGGAATGAACAGCTTCCAGGGGAGGTCGGTCGGGACACCGAAGGCTTCAGAGTTAAAGAAGTTTCCCCAGCGTCCAATGGCCTGGCCCAGAGCAACGGAGGGCACCAGAACATCGAGAACATCCAGAAATGGCTGACGACGCCAGCGGCAGAACAGAAACAGGGTGAGGGTTCCAGCGATCAGAGCGCCGTGGATGGCGATGCCTCCTTCCCAGATCGCCAGCGCCTTCATCGGCTGATTGGCGTAGTTGTGCCATTCGAAGGCGACGTAATACAACCTGGCTCCGATCACGGAGAACAACACCAGCAGCGGGAGCAGATCACTGATCAACCCGTTTTCCAGCCTGCGGGACTGGGCCAGGCGACTGGAGAGGTTCAATCCGATCAGGACTGCTGTTGCGATCAGCAGTCCGTACCAGCGGAGGGTGAGCGGCCCGATCTGAAACAGAACGGGCCCAGGCGATGTGAACATCTGGATCAGAAGTTGCCCTCAGCAGCCTGAACCTTCTCCACCTGTTTCTTCTTCAGCACCAGCATGATCTGGGCAACGGCAACAGCCGCAAAGAAGGCGAGCAGGCCGTAGATGCGCACAGGGTTCTGAAGCACGATTTCGGCATCAACCTGACCGAAGCCACCGACATTCGGGTCGTTGGTCAGTGCGCCACCGGCCTCAACGGTGTCGCCGACGTTGACCAGCAGCTGAGGTCCGACGGGAATGGTTTCCGTCACAGCCGCGCCATCCGTGGTGTTGATGGTGAGGATGCTGGAGCCGTTCTCGCCGTCCTCAATCGCTGTCACTGAGCCGGAAGCGGAGGCAGTGTAAACCGCGTTATTGCTCTTTTCGCCGGTGGGGTACACCTGGCCACGACCACGGTTGCCGCCGACGTGGAGCTGGTACTTACCGAAGTGAATGTTGCTGTCGGTGGCGGGGTCAGGTGAGAGAAGGGGGAAGACCACTTCCTGATGCTGATCACCGGGAATCGGACCCACCAGAAGAATATTGGGCTGATCGTCGCTGTACTGCGAGAAGTAAACCCCTTCGGTCTCCTCTTTCATCTCATCGGTCCAGCGATCCTGAGGCGCGAGGGTGAACCCATCGGGCAGCATCACGACAGCGCCGACCTGAAGGCCCACGTCGCTTCCATCGGCTCCAATCTCTTGAAGTCCGTCCTCGTAAGGGATCTTGACGCTGGCGGTGAACACCGTGTCGGGCAGAACCGACTGAGGCACTTCGGCCTGGGTCAGTTTCTTCGCCAGGTGGCAGTTGGCGCAGACGATCTTGCCGGTGGCTTCCCGAGGGCTGTCGTAGTTCTGTTGAGCCCAGAAGGGATAGGCCCAGCTGGCGGCGGGGGCGATCAAAACGCTCAGGCCGAGCACCAGCGATCCGAGCAGTAAGGAGAGGTGGCGACGCATGGAAGGGGTGAGGGGAGGAGGGAAAGCGAAGGAAAAGGATCAGGCCCACCAGGGCTTATCGCCCGTGCGGAAGTCGGTTTCAGTCCACTGGCTCACAAAGACGTTGTCGTTCTCGACGCTCACGTTGGCCAGAGCCAGGGAGAGTGGCGCCGGACCGCGAACCACCTTGCCGGTGGCGTCGTACTGACTTCCGTGGCAGGGGCACATGAACTTGTTGGCGCCGCTGTTCCAGGGCACGACGCAGCCGAGGTGGGTGCAGATGGCGTTGATGCCGTAGCTGCCGATGGCATCCGAACCTTCAACGATCAGATAGGTGGGATCACCCTTGAGACCCTGGACGAGGCTGCGGTCACCCTCGGGGTGAGAGGACAACCAGCCGGTGGCGGTGATGGCGTTCCCGAGCTCATCCTTGGCGGAGGTGCCGCCGCCGGCTCCAGCGGCGCGGGGGGGGATGAAGTAGTTAACGACGGGGTAAAGAGCACCCAAGGCCACCCCGGTCACGGAACCGAAGGTCAGCAGATTCATGAACTGCCGACGACCCATTCCGGGCACATCGCTCGAGGAAAGTTGGGTCATGACGGACGGTCATCCAGCACGGAATAAGGATCATTATGGACGCTTAAGTTCCTGTCACGCTTTGCAACGACTGGCCTTTCAACGTTCTTCGTATCGTCGTATTTGTGCTTGATCTGTCATCCGGGATGTCTGCAGAACCCCTCGGTGTCGAGGAGCTGATTGGCTGCTTACGCCAGCGCTGGCGGGCGACTTACGACCTTCAGCTGGTGGTTCGCCGGCAGCGTCTCTACCTGCAGGTGATGTGGGCTTATTTAGAGCAACAGTCGTTCCCGATGGACGAAATCGCGTATCGGGAGCATCTGGCGGAAGTGCTGGATGTTGTGAATCGTCTTGGTTTGGCGGCCGAAGTGCGCCATTGGATCAATACAACCCGGGATAAACCCCGCCTGGGTAAGGCCCTGAGCCTTCAGCTGCAGGCTGAAGGGCCAGCCGCGCAGAACCTGCTCAGGGAGTTTCTCGTCTGAGGGTCTCCGTGAGGGCGACCAGCCCGACGCCGATCAGGAACAAGGCCGTGATCGCGCCCGCCAGCAACAGCATGGTGATCGGGTCGGTTGATGGGGTGAGCACTGCCCCGGCGAGGGCGGAGCCCAGCACCACCCATCGCCACGCCCCGAGCATGGTGCGCCAGCGCACGAGTCCCAGCACGCCCAGCAACAGCTGCAACACCGGCAATTGAAAGGCCAGGCCTGTGGCCAGCATCAGCAACAGAACGAAATCCAGGTAACGCTCGATCGACCAGAGCGGTTCCACCACATCGGCGCCGTAGCTCACCAAAAAACGCAGAGCGGCGGGGACCAGGGCCCACCATGCAAAGGCAATGCCCGCCAGAAACAGCACGGCCGATCCGGCCACGGCCGGCGCGATCAGCCGCCGTTCCCGAAGCGTCAATCCAGGGAGCACAAAGGCCAGCAACTGAAACAGGACGTAGGGAAGGGCGAGTGTCAGGCCGGCATAGCCAGCCACCTTCAGCGACACGAACAGAAATTCACCGGGTGCCAGCTGCAGGAAGTGGATCCCCTGGGCCGGGGCTTCCAGCAGGCGCACGAGGGGCTTCACCGCCAGCAGGCAAACCAGTGCTGACAGCACCACGGCCAGGAGACTGCGCAGCACTCGCTGGCGCAGTTCCTCGAGGTGATCCACCAGAGGCATTTCGACCTCGTTGGGCAATTCACTCGCGTCCTTGTCCCCGCTGATGCGGATGGGAGGAGGTGGCTTGAGAACTGGACCGTCGGATCTGTCGGGGTCGGGCACGGATGGAATGGCTGGTCTGGCCGACACGTCAGCCCTTGCTTCCCGCCAGGCTAGAAGCCTCGAGGCTGTTGAGCCGGGTCTCGGCCCGCATGGGATCGCCCCAGCGCACCTCGCCGCCGCTGTGGCGAACGGTGCCTGGCCCGGCACCGGCGATCCGCTGCAGATGCTCCGTCGGCACCATCACAACAGCCACCCGCACATTGCCGCGTGCACGGCTGAAATAGGACGCCAGGTCGCAGGCCAGCTGCAGATCGTCGTCATCGGCCAGACCAGCCGAGCTTTTCAGCACCACATGGCTGCCGGGACATTCCTGGGCGTGAAACCAGAGGTCACCGCTGCGGGCCTGGCGCAGGCTGATCCAGTCGTTCTGGCGATGGTTGCGGCCCACCTGCAGCACGAGACCACTGGGGCTGATGACTTCGAGGGGTTGAGGCGTGCCCTGCTGCTGTCGCTGGCGCCGCTCCTGGCGACCGACAGGGTTGAGCAGCTCCTCCAGTTCCCGCCGTAGATCACCGAGGGCCATTAGGCGTGACGCCATCGGTTGCCATGCCGCAGCCTGCAGATCATCGATGAAGGCCTCGCTGCCGTTGATCAGCTGCAGCCGACCATCGTGGTGATGGATCCTTTCCTGAAGCATGCTGCTGGACCGCCGCAGCTTGCGGGCCCGTCGATAGAGCTTCTGGGCTTGATCCACCTCGTCGCGATTTGGTGCCGGTAGGCAGAGCAAGGCATCCGCCTGCTGCTGCAGATCCGCGCTGTCGGCGCAGGCCGCCAAACGCCTGCGCTGATCCTCCAGAGCCAGGTCCTCCTTGGACCGCCAGCGGCTCAGACGTTGCCGCAGCTCGTCACAGGCTCGCTGCAGATCGCGTTGGTCAATCCGGCTGCGGTACCAGTGCCCCAGAGCGAGGGCCAGGCCCCCTTCGTTGCCTTCAGCGCCGCCGGATCGATCGGTGTGGCTCGACCAGACCCGGTACCCCTCTTCACCCTTGAGATCAAGTGTGAATCGCTCCGTCTCGAGGCAGGCCAGCCAGGCCTGCCAACGGTGATGCAGCTCATACCACGCGTCCGGCTCAAGCTGGTCGACGGGCGTGGTCAGCAACTCCCCGGCCAGTTGCTTGGCCAGGGGCGGGCTGATCCCTTGATATGCCTGCGGCAGAGCTTTACGCAACGGAAGCGGCAGGAGACGGAGACGGTCGCGCCAGCGCTCGAAGTGTTCTGCAGAACTGGGGGGCTGCCCCTGCAGGGGTGGTGGGGGGATATAGGCATCGCCGGTGCCAATGGGTCGGACCCGTGACTGGTGGTCGCGCACCTGACGGCCCAGGGCGACCACCTGTCGCTGCTCGTCCAGTAGCAGCACATTGCTGTGGCGGCCCATCAGTTCCAGCACCAGCACGCGCTGAGCGGGATGGCCCGGCCTTGGAGCCATCCGGAACTCCACCACCCGTTCAAACCCCGTTTGAACCAGTTCGATTAGCGCCATCTGGCGAAGGCTGTGCTGGATCTGCTGGGAGAGGGTGCTGCCGGCACCCTGCCGCGGCGGCGGCGGGATCTGCACCAACCGCGGCGCATCGGCTTGCCAGCTCAATTCGAGCCAGAGCATGCCCTTCAGGGTGCGGAATCCGAGTTGCAGCGTGGCTGGATCCGGTTGCTGAGCTTTCTCGAACCGGCTGGGCAGCAGCCTCGGCCGGAGATCGCTCAACACCGCGCGCAGGGTGGTGAGGTCCATGAGCTGCAGCCGTGCCGTGCTGGTCACCCGTCGTTCAGAGGGGTTCCTACTCTGCTGGGCCACGACGATGCAGTGATGTCAAACGGCATGGGCACCCTGACGGTGATCACCGGGCCGAGCGGCGTCGGGAAAGGAACGCTGGTGCAACGCCTTCTGGAGCGGCATCCGAGCATCTGGGTGTCGGTATCGGCCACCACACGAACTCCTCGCGAAGGAGAGCGTGAGGGGGAGAGTTATTTCTTTCACAGCAGGGATCGCTTCGATGCCCTTGTGCAGGAGGGCGGTTTGCTGGAGTGGGCTCAATTTGCTGGAAACCGCTACGGGACTCCCCGGGCTCCCGTGGAGCAGCAGTTGCAGGCCGGGCGGCCCGTTCTCCTGGAAATCGAACTGGAGGGAGCCAGACAGGTTCGTCGCAGCTTTCCTCAGGCCGTGCAGATTTTTCTGGCACCGCCCAGTTTTGAGGAACTCGAGCGCCGCATCCGCGGGCGTGGCACTGATTCTGAGGAGGCGATCCAGCGCCGACTGACGCGGGCTCGTGAAGAGTTAAGCGCCCAGGACGAATTCGATGCTGTGGTGGTTAACGACGATCTCGACCAGGCCCTGCTGAAGCTGGAAGGGCTGATGGGCCTGGCTTGATGGCAAAAAAAAGGGGGCATAGCCCCTTTTTTTGATGTTGGACAAGACCCAAATCACATGGGGTGGAAGAGCAGGTCGGGGAAGAAACGGTTCCACTCGATCAGGATCCCGGCGGTGAGGGTGAACCAGATGGCGGCAACAACCGGCGCGGTGGTGAGAAATTTCTGCATGGTTCGATTGAGGGATGAAGTGGGTAGGAATCAGCGAGGGGAAACGGTCACCTTGTCCTCGTCCTCCAGGAGTTGCCCACTGGTGAACTCACCGAAGGCGGCCAGCGGCCAGGTCGCTGCGGCCAGAAGGCTCTTGAACGCGATGCCGAGGTCGATCTGGATCTCATTCATCGCGGCGCTCTTGCCTCGTGTTGCCTTCAGGTATTCACGTCCTGCCCAGCCGATGCAACCGGCCACATAGAGGAACATGATCCCGGGATAGACGAAGTCACCGGCATGGCTCCAACGGCCATCAACGATCAAATGGGGCAGGCCGTCATCACCGCAGGAGGCTTGGCTGTACATCTCGAAACGAGCCTTGGCCTGGGGCGTTGTGGCGGCAGCGGCGCGCTGCTGGAAACGGGCGCTTTCGGAGCAGGGGGTAAGGCCGGCCACGTCAGCCTTGGCGACGGGAGCGAAGCCGAACACCAGGAGAGCCGAGAGAAGGGCGGCCAAGAGACGACGCATCTGAACGATTCCTGTTTGTAAGCTGCCCGTTGAGAGGCAGGATGTCACTTGTGGACAGTAGGGGAGGGTCCCCACCCCGATGACATCAGTCCTTGCCCTCGAAACAAGTTGTGACGAGTCGGCAGCTGCCCTGGTCAGCCGTCGGGCGGATGGCCGATTCGATGTTCAGTCCGCTCGAATTGCCTCCCAGGTTGAGGAGCATGCCCGCTGGGGCGGCGTTGTGCCGGAGATCGCCTCGCGGCGTCACGTGGAGGCGTTGCCGGGCCTGATCGAACAGGTCCTGGGGGAGTCGGGATCCACCATCGCTGATGTGGATGCGATTGCCGCCACGGTGGCGCCGGGGCTGGCTGGGGCATTGATGGTGGCCTCCGTGACGGGCCGCACGCTGTCAGCGCTGCATGAACGCCCTTTCCTGGCGGTGCACCACCTCGAGGGGCATCTGGCGTCGGTGCATCTGGCGGAGCATCGGCCCCAACCTCCGTATCTCGTGCTGCTGGTGAGCGGTGGACACACCGAGCTGATCCGGGTCGAGGCTGATGGGGGGATGGAGCGGCTGGGTCGCAGCCATGACGATGCGGCCGGGGAGGCCTTCGACAAAGTCGCCCGCCTGCTGGGCCTCGGTTATCCAGGTGGGCCTGCGATTCAAGCTGCGGCTGAGGGCGGGGACGGCAGCCGCTTCACGTTGCCGAAGGGACGCATCTCCCTGACTGAGGGGGGCTTCCATCCCTATGACTTTTCGTTCAGCGGCCTGAAAACCGCCATGCTCCGCACGGTGGAGGCTCAGGACAGCCCCCTGCCGACAGCTGATCTGGCCGCCAGCTTTGAGCAGGTGGTGGTGGACGTTCTGGTGGAGCGCAGCCTCCGTTGTGCCACGGACCATGGCCTTGAAGAGCTGGTGATGGTGGGTGGTGTGGCGGCAAACCACAGATTGCGTCGCACCCTTCAGTTGCGCTCCGCAGCTGTGGGCGTGAGGGTCTCTGTGGCTCCGCTGGCCTATTGCACCGATAACGCCGCCATGATTGGCGCAGCGGCCCTGTTGCGCTGGGAACGGGGCGCTCGTGGTTGTTCCTGGCGGACTGGAGTGTCGGCGCGCTGGCCCCTTGGGCAGGCAGATCAGCTTTACAACGAGCAACCAGCCTTTTGAAAACACTCGTAGGGTGTTAGCGCACGGCACTCAGGGCATGGCTGAGCAACTCGAAAAGACAGCTGGCGTCGCTGAGCCCGTCGGTTCGGACGAATTGAATGCC
Source organism: Synechococcus sp. A15-28 (assembly GCF_014280175.1). Classification (GTDB taxonomy): domain Bacteria; phylum Cyanobacteriota; class Cyanobacteriia; order PCC-6307; family Cyanobiaceae; genus Parasynechococcus. Next base: position 1,627,873 of record NZ_CP047931.1, on the reverse strand, counting down.
TGGAAGCGCGGATTCACGCCGCAGGCTGAGATCTGGAATGGCCGCCTGGCCATGATCGGCTTGTCGGCCGGTTTGGCCGTGGTGCTTCTCGTGCGGGTGTTCGCCGGGAACTGATCAACTTCTGCCGCGCAGGGCTTGAGCCAGCTCGTTGGGCTTGAGACTGACGGCCACAGCTTTGTCTGGCTCCACTCGCCCAGCTTCGACGAGAGCCTGAAGTGACTGATTGGTGGTCACCATGCCATCAAAACCACTGCGCTCCATGATTTCCTCCACTTCATCCAGGGCACCGCGCTGGATGTAGTCCTTGCAGGCGTCTGTGTTGATGAGGATGTCGTGGAAGGCAGCGCGTTATCCGTCGGTGGTGCGGATCAGGCCCTGGGCGATCACCCCCAGCAGCGATTCCGACATGGAGCGCCGCACACTGTCCTGCTCCTCGGGTGGAAACATACCCAGAACCCGCTCGACGGTTTTCACCGCTGAATTGGTGTGCAGGGTGCCGAACACCAGGTGGCCCGTCTGAGCGGCTTCCAGGGCGGTGGAGAGGGTGTCCTGGTCGCGGATCTCCCCGACGAGAATCACGTCGGGATCCTCCCGCAGTGCGGCACGCAGGGCGTTGTGGAACTTGAGGGTGTGCATCCCCACTTACCGATGCCGGATCAGGGATCGTTTGCTCTCATGCACGAATTCCACCGGGTCCTCAATCGTGAGGATGTGGCGGGTTTCGTTGCGGTTGATCCAGTCGATCATCGCGGCGAGGGTGGTGCTTTTCCCAGAACCGGTGGGGCCGGTCACCAGAATCAGACCCTTGGGGCGACCGGCCAGTTCCGTCAGCACCTCAGGCAGCTTCAGCTGCTCCATGGTCAGGATGGTCTGGGGGATCAGTCGGAGCACCATGGCCGGGCCCCGCAGGGAATCAAGCAGGTTGATCCGGATGCGGACGAAGGGAAAGGCATGGGATCCGTCGAACTCCTTCTCGCAGAAGAACGTGTCAATTTGCTGTGGTGACAGGATCTCCCTCAGCCAACCCTGAAAGGTGGAGAGGTCGGTGGCGGGCCATTCCGTGGTCTGCATTTCACCGCGGGCGCGGTACCGCGGCACTTCGCCGACGCCGAGATGCACGTCGGAGTGCCCTTGCTCGTGGGCAATCTTGACGATCGCCTCCAGGTTGGGAGCACCATGGGGTGACGACGTTGCCGATTCAGCGGGCTGTGCAGCAGCTGCCGGTGATACTGTCCTTGGCCGCGGCGAAAGCTGGGGGGAAAGACCGGCTGGGCCACGCTGCGTCACAAGGGCTGCTTTCAGGATCGTCCCGATGGCTCCGCTGGCAAGTCCCTGTCAAAGATGAGCCGTAAAATCAGGCCACCGCGAGAGTTGCGATGACGGATCAGCCCAGGGTCACGATTGTCCTGGGCACGCGTCCGGAGGCGATCAAACTTGCTCCGGTGATCCGGGTCTTTCAGAGCTCTTCAGCCGTGCGCACCCGGGTGGTGCTGACCGGTCAGCACCGCGAGATGGTGTCCCAGGTGATGGACCTGTTTGATCTGAAGGCCGATCAGGATCTCAACCTCATGGCCCCGCGCCAGACCCTGACCCATGTCACCTGTGCAGCCCTGGAGGGTCTGCGGGAGGACTTTCAGGCCTATCCACCGCAGTTGGTGCTGGTGCAGGGCGACACAACCACAGCCTTCGCGGCTGGCCTTGCGGCGTTCTACGAGCAGATTCCCGTGGGCCATGTCGAAGCTGGCCTGCGCACGGACAACCTGCTGGATCCGTTCCCGGAAGAAGCCAATCGACGACTTCTCTCGCAGATCGCGACCCTGCACTTTGCACCGACCCAGAAGGCGGAGGCCAATCTCAGGGCTTCTGGGGTCGTGGGTGAGGTGAGCGTCACCGGCAACACCGTGATCGATGCCTTGCTGCTGATGGCGGAAACGGCACCGCAGATCAGTTTCGATGGTCTCGACTGGGACCACCAGCGCGTGATCCTGGCCACCGTTCACCGCCGTGAGAACTGGGGAGAGCGCCTCAAGGACATCGCCTCAGGGATGCTTCAGGTGCTTGATCGCCACCCCGATACAGCGCTGCTGCTGCCGTTGCACCGCAATCCCACGGTGCGCGAACCGCTGCAGGCCTTGCTGGGGGACCATCCGCGGGTCGTGCTCACCGAGCCCCTGGATTACGACCGACTGGTGGCAGCGATGAAGGGCTGCACGCTGCTGTTGACCGACTCAGGGGGATTGCAGGAGGAGGCTCCGGCTCTCGGAAAACCCGTGTTGGTGCTGCGGCGCACCACCGAACGGCCTGAGGCGGTTGATGCGGGCACGGCCCGACTCGTCGGCACGGACCCTTCGGTCATTCTGGAGGAAGCATCCCGTCTGCTCAGCGACGCTTCGGCCTACGAGTCGATGTCCAGGGCGGTGAACCCCTTCGGTGATGGCAAGGCCAGTCAACGCATCCTCGAGCTCAGCCGGGCCCATCTGGGGGTCTGACGCCAGCGTCAGCTCCGACCGATGCTTCCGCTGGTGGCTGACGCGACGCTGGCAGCACGGCGATCGGGTATTGATCTTCCTCGGATTGAATCCGTCCCGGGCTGATGCGGAGCGGGACGACCCCACCCTGCGCCGTCTGATCGGCTTCGCAGGGGACTGGGGCTATGACGCTCTGGTGGTGGTGAATCTGTTCGCCCGCATGTCCCCTTCGCCCTCCGTCCTGCGTCGCTGTCACGATCCTGTTGGTTGGAATGCAGATGCCGCGCTGCTGCATTGGTGCCGCTCCTGGGCGGACCAGGAGGCCTGGGCCCTCTGGTGTGGCTGGGGCAATGGTGGGGGTCAGTTCGGCCGGGCCCAAGACGTCATGGATCTGTTGAAGCCTCTTGTGCGGCAACGGGCTCAGCGATATCCACTGGCGCCGGGGCCGCAGGCTTTAGCGCTCACCCGCTCCGGCCAACCGCGCCATCCTCTCTATGCACCCCGGAGATCTCTCTTGAAACCATTCCGATGGGCAGGTCCTGATCCCATCGGGCATCCTGAGGTGACCCCTTTGGCTTTTATCCAGCACTGATGTCTCGAACACCGCGACGCTATGCCGTGCATCTTCATTTGGTGGGAGGTCAGACCGAGCGGGTGTTCTTTCCCAGGCTGGAGCAGTTTCAGGAGTGGTATCAGGGGGTGGTGAATGCCGAAGGGCAGGGCGGCTTTGTCAACGTGCCCATCAGTGATCTCGAAGGTGAATATTTGGTGGTGCGGCCGGAAGCGGTGATCGGCGTTCGCGTGGAACCTCAGTTTTCTTCTGTCAATGACGCCTGAGCGTCTGGGTCTGCTCTGGGGCGTCACGGTCTTTGCCGGGGCCGGTGCGCGGCTGCTGGCAGCGGTCTCAGAACTGCCGGGGGTGGTTCTGCTGCTGCTGTCAGGGCTGTTGATCGGTCGCTCCGGCCTCGGTCTGGTGGAGCCACTCGACCTGGGCCCGGGCCTGGGCACGGTGGTCGGCCTCCTGGTGAGCCTGGTGCTTTTTGATGGCGGCCTCAATCTGCGACTGCCGGGGGACACGATCCGCGAGACCGTGAAGCGGATCGCTGTTCTGCGGCTGCTGATCTCCCTCGGTGCCGGGTTGCTTGCGGCTCACTGGCTGGCCGGACTCAGTTGGTCCGTCGCTGCCGTGTTCAGCGCCATTGTTCTGGCCACGGGTCCCACCGTGGTGACTCCCCTGGTGCGTCAGATGCGTCTGGCGGCTCCCCTGGGTGATGTGCTGGAGGCGGAGGGCCTGGTGCTTGAGCCCATCGGGGCGGTGCTGGCTCTGCTGCTGCTGGAATTGGTCCTGGGCAATCTGCATGGCTGGCGCGAACTGGTGCTGGGCCTGCTGGAGCGGCTCGGTGGAGGGGTGCTGATCGGCGCCAGTGTCGGGTGGCTGCTGTCGGAGCTGCTGCAGCGGCTGAAGCCTGATCAGTCCTCCGGCCTGCCGTTGCAGCTCACCCTGGGGATGTTGTTCCTGATGTACGGCGTCAGCGAGTGGCTGTTGCCGGAATCAGCTTTGCCGGCTTCTGTGGCGGCGGGCATCGTGGTTGGACGTCGCCAGACGGCGCACACCGCCGATCTGGATGGTCTGATCCAGGAGCTGGCGCAACTGGCGATCACGATGCTGTTCCCACTGCTTGCCGCGGACGTGTCCTGGGCGGAATTGAGCCCTCTGGGCTGGGGGGGGATCAGCTGCGTTCTCGTTCTGATGCTCGTGGTCCGACCGATTGCCGTGGGTGTGGCGACGGTAGGTCTACCGCTCGATCTTCCCCAGAAGCTCTTTCTCGGCTGGCTGGCACCACGAGGGATCGTCACCGCGTCGGTGGCATCGTTGTTTGCCATTCGACTGGAGCAGGCGGGGATCCTCGGAGCCGGTCGCCTGCAGGGCCTGGTCTTTCTGACCATCCTGATGACCGTGGGCCTGCAGGGCCTCACGGCTCAACCGTTGGCCCGTGCTCTGGGATTGATCGAGGAATCCGCTGGCGCTACGACGTCGTCATCCGAGACAACGCCGCAGTCTGGGGAGGTCTTCTCCGATTCGGGCCAGTAGAGACCAGGTTGTCATCAGGTCGGGGCCCTGCAGCCGTCCAAGCAGCGCGGCGCGTAAGGATTTCATCACCACACCTTTTTTGACGCCGGCTCCCTTGGCGGCATCCCCCAGGAGCTGTTTGGCGCGATCCATGTCGCCACCATCCCAGGGATCAGCCTCGAGGGTCTGCAGCAGTTGAGCCACAGCGTCACGAGCTCCTTCGGCCTCCAGTTGGCTTTTGCCATCGTCCTCAAGATCAGGACACTCGAAGAACGGTTTCGCCTGGTCCACGCCGTCCTTGAGCAGGGTTAGGGATGGTCCCAGCAGTTCGCACAGGTCCAGCCCCCAGCTGCTGTCATCCGGCAGCGTCCACCCCTGTTCGCTCCAGAGGGGATGGAGCTCATCCAGGAGCTGCTGAGCTGGCAGGGCGTGCAGCACCTGCCCGTTGAGCCAGTTGAGCTTGTCCCAATCAAAGCGGGCCCCGGCCTTGTTCACCCGATCGAAGCTGAACACTGCTGCTGCTTCGGGCAGGGTGAAGCGCTCCTCCATCCCCTCGGGCACCGACCAGCCCAGCAGGGTCATGTAGTTGGCAATCGCTTCTGCGGTGTACCCCATCGCGCGGAAGTCGTTGATGGAGGTCACGCCATCCCGTTTGGAGAGCTTGCGGCCTTCCCCATTCAGGATCAGGGGTGCATGGGCAAAGGTCGGTTCAGGCAGGCCCAGGGCCTTGTAGAGCAGCAGCTGCTTGGCGGTGTTGGCGATGTGGTCTTCGCCGCGGATCACATGGCTGATCGCCATGGCGGCGTCATCCACCACCACCACGAGGTTGTAGAGGGGATCTCCGATCTGATCGGCGGGAGCCCTGCGGGCCACCACCATGTCACCGCCGAGGTCTGCACCACGCCAGGACATGGCGCCACGCACCATGTCGTTCCAGCGGATCTCAGCGGTGTCATCGATCCGGAAACGGATCACGGCTTCCCGTCCTTCCGCCTGGAAGGCCGCTTCCTGCTCCGGCGTGAGATTGCGATGACGGTTGTCGTAGCGCGGTGCCTGATTGCTGGCCTTCTGGGCCTCGCGCATGGCCTCCAGTTCGGCCTCGTTGGCATAGCAGCGGTAGGCCAGACCCTTCTGCAACAGCGTTTCGATCGCGGCACGGTGCTGTTGAACCTGTTCGCTCTGGATCAACGGCTCTTCATCCCAGTCAATCCCAAGCCAGCGCAAGCCCTCGAGGATGTTCTGGGTGTATTCAGGCTTGGATCGTTCCTTGTCGGTGTCCTCAATCCTCAGAAGGAAAGACCCCTGCTGGCGCCTTGCGTACAACCAGTTGAAGACGGCTGTCCGCGCCGTTCCGATGTGAAGCGTGCCCGTGGGGCTGGGGGCCAGACGAACGCGCACCATTGCGGTTTCGGGTGGTGAAAACGGGACCGACGGGATTCGAACCCGCAACTTCCGCCGTGACAGGGCGGTGCTCTAACCGGTTGAACTACGGTCCCAGATCAAATGGAGACACAAAGGACTCGCCCCGTGGCACCTGATCTGTGTCGCCTGCGCGACCAAATCAGTATTGACCCTTGCCCTGCCCTCCGTCAACAATTCCGTCGAATTCCTGTGCTGATCTGCCTTGTTGAGGTCAGGTCACAACAAAACCCCCGATGTCGGAGCCATCGGGGGTTCGCTGAAGAAACAACTCGAATTCAGGGGCGGAAGCCTGCTGGCTCGATCAGGCGAACCTGGTTCCCTCGGGCGGTGAACTCCCGACCTTGATCGCTCTGAACGACCACACGACCACCTGATTTGACGCGGATCACGCGGGCACGAACCCAGCCAAGAGCGGCTGACTCCAGCACCTTCACGACATCACCAGGTTGAAGATCCAACTCCATGCTCAGAACCGGGAAACTACACATCGGGGCTCATCGGACGCGCCGTGGAGGACTCGAACCCCCGACATCAGGTTTTGGAGACCTGCGTTCTACCAACTGAACTAACGGCGCAAGGCGATGAACCCCTGCTGACATCGAGGATGTCAGCGACTTGATTGAACGAGGCCGAGACCTCAGCGATCGAAGCGCTGCTTCACGCGGGTGGCCTTGCCCACCCGTTCCCGCAGATAGAAAAGCTTCGCCCGACGAACTTTACCGCGCCGTTCAACCTTGACGTTGGCCACCTGCGGACTGTGGAGCATGAACACCCGCTCCACTCCAATGCCCTGGAAGATGCGACGGACGGTGATCGTCTGGTTCATCCCGCCGTGACGCTTGGAGATGACCACTCCCTCATAGGGCTGAACACGCTCCTTGTTGCCCTCGCTGATGCGGACGCCAACGCGGACGGTGTCACCGACGTAGATCTCAGGGAGATCGGTCTTCATCTGCTCCGTCTCGAAGGCCTTGATCAGGGCTTCGGCGCTGAGCTTCTGAGCTGGGGTTGTCGGAGCACTCGCCACGGCCTCCACCTCAGCTGCGCTCTCAGTGCTCTCTTCCGTCACCGTCGTGTCCTTCGGATCGGCTGCCATCCCAGCTCCGCGTTAAATCGCCAAACGATCAGTGTACCTTTCGATGCCATCGTTCGATCAGCAACCCGGCACCACTGATCAGCATCCAGAGCAACCCAAGGGCGTTCAACAGCACCACCAACGGCTCCAGCGTGGCCCCCAGCCATTCGCCTTCGTGCAAGGTCATCAGCCAATGCACCTGGTCACGCTCAAAGCCCATCCAGTCGCGGGCAAGTCGGTAGCCAACCCCTGAGCAAACGGTGATGAACAACGGAAGCAGCACCAACGGGGCAACGGCCCGATGCAGTTCGCGCACCCGCACAAGCAGGCTCATGACCGACCTTCAATCAGTTGCTGTTGATAGCGTGACGGATATAGAAGGATGTTGATGAATTTATTCGCAGATCTGCTGGCCTCCACCCAGGCCCCGACGGCAACAGCCACAGGTCCCCGGATTCAGAAACGCCGGGGTGTGGAGATCAAGTCAGCCCGTGAGATCAAAATCATGCGGGAGGCCAGTCGCATCGTCGCGACAGTGCTGCGGGAAGTGATGGCCATGGTGGAGCCGGGACAGACGACGGGCGACCTGGATGCCTTTGCTGAGAAGCGCATCCGAGAGATGGGGGCCACACCGAGTTTCAAGGGGTACCACGGCTTCCCGGCAAGCATCTGCGCCAGCATCAACAATGAGGTTGTGCACGGCATTCCCAGTGCCAAACGGGTGATCCACCAGGGGGATCTGCTGAAGGTGGATACAGGTGCCTACTTCGATGGCTACCACGGCGATAGCTGCATCACCGTCTGTGTGGGCGAGTCCTCGGATGAGGCCCAGATCCTCAGCCGTGTTGCCCGGGAATCCCTGATGGCGGGCCTGAGCAAGGTCAAAGCAGGCAACACCCTTCTTGATATCGCCGGTGCGGTGGAGGACCACGTCAAGGCCAATGGGTTCAGCGTCGTGGAGGACTACACCGGCCATGGTGTCGGCAGAAATCTGCATGAAGAGCCCTCGGTGTTCAACTTCCGCACCGATGAACTGCCCAATGTCACGTTGCGTCCAGGCATGACCCTGGCGATTGAGCCGATCCTGAACGCTGGCAGTAAGGCATGCCGCACCCTGAAGGATCGCTGGACAGTGGTGACCCGGGATGGATCCCTGTCAGCTCAGTGGGAACACACAGTTCTGGTCACCAGTGACGGCTGCGAGATCCTCACGGATCGGGGCGACTGAGCGCTCGGCTGTAAAGCCATCGCCCGAGTTCCGTCAGTGGCATCAGTACATAGGTCAGCGGATTCGGTGTGACGATGATGAGACGTGCTCCGATCCGCGCTTGCCAGAGCACCTGGCCTGACACGAAGTCGGCGTTCATGACGCCGATGGGATTGAGTTCGGAGCGGAACGGGCCCAACACCAGTTTCCGCAGCACCAGTCGTGAGCGCTCCTCTGCATCGCGGGTGGCACCACGCATGCTGACCAGTTGACCGAGCAGGCGTTTGCTCAGCTCATAGGCCGGGCTCGCGGCTGGTTGGATCTCCGCTTCGGACGTGTTGACCCACACCTCCAGCGGCTGCGAGGTTCGTTCACGGCACAGACGTTCGCAGCACTGCAGCATTCGCCAGCTGCTCAGGGCGTTCACCTCCAGTGCTCTGGTCACAGTGCCTGGGCGCTGATCCCCCTGGGGATTGATGCCGTGGTTCAGCACCAGCACATCCAGGTCTTTTAGGTAGGGCACCAAGGCCTCCTCCTGGCCGCAGGTCCATGACACCCAGTGATCCAGAGGGCTCTCGACCTCAATCGGTGGATCACCGTGGGTGAATCCGGTCACCACGGCACCGGCCTGATGGAAACGGCTCGCCAACGCCTGACCCAGAGCCCCGCGGACTCCGGTGATGCCGACACGGCATCCGCTCCAGCGGTGATTGCTTGTTGTGGGCTGTGCCATGGGATCAGCTTGGGCCATCCTTGTGGGCAACCGCCCGCTAGTGCCCGCTTCCGTGTCTGATGCTGCCCTCCTGGCCCTGTTCGCGCCTTACTGCGGCGGCCTTGCCAGAGAGCAGGATCTTCGTTCTGCTCTGCAGACCCTGCTGGCCGGCGAGTTTCGGGGGATCCGTCCACGGGAGGGTATGGACGGGCATGCCTTTCAGCTGAGCTGGGAGGGTGGCCATGCCCCACTGGAGATGGCGACCTGCCAATTGATTTTTACGGAGACTCGTGCTGAGCCCTACCGATTTGAGCTGGTCACCCATCAGCTGGTGCAGTGGTTGATGGACGGCCCCGCCGGGGAGCCAGGCAAAGCTGATCTCCCCGACGCGTTCTGGGTTTGGTTGCTCGTTGGTACAGACCCAGAGGCTGATGACGCCTAGATTTACATGTCAAACATTTGCGGTTCATGGGAAGGACGCTGCTGATCGGATCCTGTGAGCCCTTCAGCGGCAAGTCGGCTCTTGTTCTTGGGATTGCGCAGAAGCTCAAGCAGGACGGACAACGGGTCCGCTTCGGTAAACCACTGGCGACCAGTCTGGACTGGGATCCCAACAAGGGCCCCTTACCTCAGCCGCTGATTGACGATGACGTCCGTTTTGTTGGTGAGACCCTGGGTCTTTCGGCGGACCGGCTGATCCCTTCTCTGCATCTGCTCTCTCCCACCACGGCGACCCAACGTCTCGGCCAGGGAGATCTGCAGGCTGGCGCCGGATTTGACGGCATGCGTCAGCAGATTGCTGATGACGATGGCCTGACCCTGCTGGAGTGTGCCGGCACGCTTCAGGAAGGTTTGCTCTTCGGGTTGAGCCTTCCTCAGCTGGCGGATGGCCTGGATGCCGGGGTTCTGTTGGTGCACCTCTGGCAGGACAGTTGCAGCGTCGACGCCCTGCTGGCTGCGAAACAGACCCTGGGTGAACGACTGCTGGGGGTTGTGCTGAATGCTGTCACCCCTGGAGAGGTCGAGAGTCTTGAGCGGCAGGTGGTGCCGGCGCTTGAGAACCTCGGCTTGCCGGTGTTTGGTGTGATGCCTCGCTCACCCTTGCTGCGCAGCGTCACAGTGGGTGAATTGGTGCGGCGCCTCAGTGCCCGTGTGATCTGCTGCGAGGAACGCCAGGAGTTGCTGGTGGAGACCCTCAGCATCGGTGCGATGAATGTGAACTCCGCCATGGAGTTTTTTCGCCGCCGCCGCAACATGGCCGTCGTCACCGGTGCGGACCGAACCGACATCCAGTTCGCGGCGTTGGAGGCCTCAACTCAGTGTCTGATTCTCACCGGAGCCGGTGAACCGCTTCCACAATTGATCAGCAGGGCGGAAGAGCTGGACGTTCCTCTGTTGAAGGTTGATCACGACACACTGGCTACGGTGGAGGTGATTGAACAGGCCTTCGGCCACGTTCGATTGCATGAAGCTGTGAAGGCCACCTACGCCTTCCGTCTGGTGGAAGAACACTGTCGACTGGACCGCCTGTTCTCAGCTCTGGACCTGCAGGTTCTTGTCTATTAATGGTTGCTAACTTTAAATGAAGTCCGGCGAGTTGTCCTTGGGTCAGTCACTGGATCTTCCGGCCCTCGATCGGGTCGACACCCTGGCTCAGGAACTGGCGCTGCTGCAGGACAAGGGCAAACGGCGGATTGCCATTCTTGGCAGCCGGCATGTTCCCGTAGTGGCCATTCACCTGGTGGAGCTGGTGGCCAGATCGTTGGTGCAGGAGGGTCACTCGCTGATCACATCGGGTTCCCAAGGGGTGAATGCCGCTGTGATCCGCGGATGTTTGGATGTGGATCCGTCTCAGCTCACGGTGCTGTTGCCCCAGAGTCTGGATCGGCAGGCCACGGAGATCCGCGACCTTCTTGATCGTGTGCTCCATCTGATTGAGAAGCCTGAGCAGGACGATCTTCCCCTACCGATGGCCAGCAGCCTCTGTAACCAGGAAATCATCAACCGATGCGATCAATTGATATGTCTGGCTTTTCATGATAGTGAAACGCTGCTAGCGAGTGCTCGCACAGCAGAAGACATTGGCAAGGTCGTGAGCCTTCTGTATTTCGATTGATGATTTGGTGTCAACATGAACCGTGGACCGATTTTGTCGTTTAGTCAGTACGACACTGAGTTGGTTAGTGAAGATATCCGCTTATCAATGACATCCATCATTCTGATTGACGCCCTTGGTTATTGCTGACGGTACTTGTCAGTCGTAAGAATAATATGTTGTGCAGCTTAGAGCGCCATCGCGGAGAGATTAATAAGTTAGGACATTTTGAAGATAATGGGCGTTGATGAAAGCTGGTTGGAATTGATTGAAATCGCCGAAAGTCTCTGGCTCTGATGATGAAGTCAATTTGACTTGCTGGCTTTGGCGCTGCCCGTCTCTGCTGTGGCAATGGATCGGTTTGATCGACTCATCAGTTTTATTTGCGAAAGAGCTCATGTCTGTCTCTCGTGAATATCACGTTGACTTCGATTGAGTGCTGCCGAATCAACTGTTGATGAGGGCTTTCAATCCTTCACTGTAAAGAATTCCGCTGCAGAGCAGTCCTGAGGCCCAGCAAAGCCCACGAGCGGGAGGGATGTTGCCGACGTAGGCCGCGATGTAGGCGAGGCGCAGCGCCGGATGGAGAAAGGCAGCGGTGAGGGCGAGCCCTGGCAGGGGGCCGGTGTGCAGCGCAGCAATCAGGGCAAGTACAGCAGCTGGTGCGTGCAGGCTGAAGGCTTCGAAGCTGTTCTGGTGAGCCCAGCTGGCCCGTTTTCCCCAGGCGGGAAACCGCTCAAAAATCGCTCTTGGGGCGGCCATGTCCTTCATCTCGAAATTGGCGGCCGAGCGGGCGGCGCCCAGGGGGATGAGGCTGGCGACCACGGTGCCACCCGCCAGAACCAAGGACCATGCATAGGGTGCGCAATCCGTGGCGGTGAACAGCTGCAACAGCGACATTGATGTGGGCTGGTGTGTGAGGCCTTTCTAAACTGAGAACTGGAATGAATGCGAGTTATGGCAAGCACGTCGTCCTTTGATGTGGTCTCCGACTTCGATCGTCAGGAGCTGGTCAACACCCTTGATCAGGTGCGGCGCGATGTCGGTAACCGCTACGACCTCAAGGACTCCAACACCGAGATCGAGCTGGAGGAGACCGAACTGGTAATCACAACCGCCAGCGATATGACGCTGCAGGCCGTCGAGGATGTGTTGAGAACCAAGGCCACCAAGCGCAATCTGTCGTTGAAGATCTTCGATTTTCAAACCCCAGAGAGTGTTGGCGGAAACCGGGTGAAGCAGGTGGTGAAACTGCGTAAGGGCCTCAGCCAGGAAATCGCCAAGAAGCTCAGCAAGATCGTCCGCGACGAATTGAAAAAAATCACCGTGGCGATTCAGGGGGAGAGTGTGCGGATCACGGGGAAGAGCAAAGATGATTTGCAGGCTGCGATCCAGTTGGTCAAAAGCAAAGAAGATGAATTGGATGTTCCTCTGCAGTTTGAGAATTACCGCTGAATCCGCCTTCGACAGGGGGACGACAAGTCGCTTTGACCGCTTTACGATCCAGGCGAGGTCCTTCGTCCGGGCATGAGCAATCTGATCAGATCATTTGTCGTGTCAGGAGCGGTTGTCCTGCTCGATGTCAGCGCCTCTGCATTGGCATCCGAGCGGATTACTGGAGCCGGGGCAACGTTTCCGGCGCAGATTTACCAACGCTGGTTCGGAATGCTGGCCGGTAACGACGGGCCGATGGTCAATTACCAGGCCATTGGTTCCGGTTCCGGCCGAAAGGCCTATCTCGATCAGACGGTCAATTTCGGTGCCTCCGATGATCCGATGATCAGTCGAGATCGACGCAAAGTGAAGCGTGGTGTTGTTCAGATCCCAATGATCGGCGGCACCATCGCCTTCGGATACAACAAACCTGGTTGTGATCTGAAACTCACCCAGGAGCAGGCGGTGAAGGTGGCCATGTCGGTTATTAAAGACTGGTCGGAGTTGGGGTGTGCCTCCGGTCCGATCACGTGGGTGCACCGATCGGATGGTTCAGGAACCACCAAGGCCTTCACCAATTCGATGGCGGCATTTTCATCCACCTGGACTTTAGGAACCGGTAAGGCGGTGAGTTGGCCCAGTGGTGTTGGGGCCAAGGGCAACGCTGGTGTTGCGGCTGTGATCAAAAAGCGGGAGGGGGCGATTGGTTATCTCAATCAGTCGTACATCCGTAGTTCGATCAAGGCGGCTGCCCTGCAGAACCTTGCGGGAGGCTTCGTGAAACCGAGTGTTGAGGCCGGTGCGATTGCCCTGAACCAGATCACGCTGGATCAGAACCTGGCCGGAGAGAATCCCAACCCAACAGCCGCTGGGGCTTACCCCATCGCCACACTCACCTGGGTTTTGGCCTATGAGCGTGGCAACGGTCCCGATGCCTCCACGATTAAGGAAGTGTTCAACTTCATGTTGAGCGATGAGGCACAGAATGTGGCTCCTCGACTCGGATTTGTTCCCCTGCGTGGCGACATTCTGGCGAAGTCCAAAGCCGCTGTGAACAAAATCGGCGAATAAATCTTGTCTTCTTTTTCTGTCCCAATTCATAAGCCTCTTATGGAGAACAACGCTGCTGCGAAGATGCTCGAAGATATGCAGGAGAGATTCCCGGGACTGACTCCGGAAGTTGCCGCTCAGACCATTTTGGTGGAGTCCCTCAAAGCTTGTCAGTCGATCATGGATCTCACCCGCTTGCCCGTTGATCCACGGGTCCTCAGTCAGCTGCGTGATGGGGGGTTGATCGATCAGGCTGAATGGGAGCGCATCATGGCGATGCTTGACCCTCAGTCTGGTGTGCCAAGCATTGACGCCTAAGGAGAATGAAGTTGCACGTGCATTAAACATTCGGCCGCTAATGAGCATTGCAACGTTTCTGTATCTGAAGACAGGCCGCAACATATTCAAGCCTGAGCGGAAGGTTGATGAAGCCCGAATCAATCCTGCACCCGTTGTTGCCTTGTCATCATCGATCGATCCTGACGACATCCACATCGGACCACGTGGGGGTAAATATCGTTTTGACGCGCGTGGCCGCAAGGTTTACCTGAAATCGGCTTGATGTCAGGCTCGACGGGCATCGATGATGCGGGCCAACTCCAGGACATAGCCGGCGGTGCACCAGCGGCCATGACTACGGGAACGATTTTCTGCATCGGAGCGGATTTCGGCAGTTTCTGCCATCAGCAGATCCAGTTCTCCCTGTGGAAGGTCGTACAGCTCCTGAAGCTCCACCTCGCGGTTGAGCAGATGGCTGCGGAACCATTTGCGCATCTGTTCCTGAGGGGGGATGTCGCTGGTCATGGGCCATCACTGCCGACACGCTTCATTGTCCAGCCATGAGGGCGCTGAGCTGGGTGGAATTTGATCAGGCCGTGCAGAGCCTGGTTGAACAGTTGTCTTCGACGACGTTTGCGGGGATCTACGGGGTGCCGCGCGGTGGTTTGTGTTTGGCCGTGGCCTTGAGCCACGCGCTTCAGCGGCCGTTGCTGGCTGAGCCGCAGCCTGATGCGTTGATCGTCGACGATGTTTACGAGACCGGTCGCACCTTGGAATCTCTGCACGCCAGATTCCCCAAGGCCCGTGGCGTGGTTTGGGTGAGCAAGCGCCCGCCCGAGTGGTGGGATGCGGTGGTGGTCACCGACAGCTCTGAGTGGTTGCTGTTCCCCTGGGAAAACGCCGCCCAGGCCCGCGCTGATGAGCAGATCTACCGCACGTCCAGAGAGCTTGGCTGATGGCCCAACCCACGGTTTATCTCGCTTCCCCTTACGGCTTTTCCGCTCAATGGAAGCGGTTGCTGTTGCCTGAATTCATTACGGCACTACAGGACCTTGGGTTGGAGGTGTGGGAACCGTTTGCCCGCAACGGCCAGGTGGATGTGGCCCAGCCTGGCTGGGCGCACCAGGTGGCCCAGCGGGATCTCCAGGATGTGCGCGACGCCGATGCACTCTTCGCCATCGTCAATGGAACGCCACCGGACGAGGGCGTGATGGTGGAACTGGGGGCAGCGATCGCCCTGGGCAAGCCCACGTTTCTGTTCCGCGACGATTTCCGCCGATGTACTGATTCCGAGGATTACCCGCTCAACCTGATGCTGTTCGCCGGCCTGCCGGCGGAGGGCTGGCAGGATTTCGTATACACCAGTCTTGAGCAGATCGCTGACCCAGAAAAAGCCCTGGCACGCTGGGCGGAGCCTGGCTAGGGAGCCTTTTCAGCAGAACCCAGCTCGAACGCATCCGGTAGCAACTCCGATAGCCGTCGAGACCCGACGCCGTCGATGTGAATCGTCGCCTGCTGGAGCATGAGCTCTTGCATCACCTGACGGCAGGCCCCGCAGGGCATTCGGGAGCCTGGTGATGCATCTGACTGGGCATCCACACAGCTCACCGCCAGCTCAAGCGGTTGGAGGCCCTGGGCCACACAGCTGAACAGGGCCACCCGTTCAGCGCAGATGGTGAGGCCGAAGCTGGCGTTCTCCACATTGCTGCCGGTCACCACCGTGCCATCCGTGCATCGCACAGCCGCTCCCACATGGAAGTTCGAATAGGGACAGTGGGCTTTGTCGGCAGCCTGTCTCGCCGCCTTCAACAGATCTTCAGGGTTGTTCACGACAGGTTCCGGATGCACTGTCACGCAGTGTGGTCAGCGCCGTTGTGCTTCCTTCAGCGGTCATGGCGGAGACGTTCACCAGATCGAAGGAACGGTCTGCCCGGATCCTCAGTTGCCCTTCGACGCTGATCGAGGCGTTTCGACTGGGTTCACCGGATGTTGCTGGTGGTGCCACCGGTCCGAGGGCTGCGATGTAGCTCCAGCTGTAGCGCAGCCGCTGGTTCTCGATTGAGCCAACCGGAGGCTCTGTTTCCTCCGCCAGGCTGGTGATCCGGCTGTCGATCACATAGCGGGGTGTCAACTTGATATCGGGTGATCGGGTCACCGTGAAGCTCTGACCCCTGAGCATGCGGACCCCCGCAATCGCGCGAGGGGACCAGCGGCTTTCGACCGTCTCGATGGTGCAGACCATGGGAGGCGGTGTTGCCGCTGCTGCCGGGAGCAATGGCATCACCGCGCCGAGTCAGGGTCAGGCCACTTCCGCGAAGCTGTCGCGGAAGGCATTGATCGTGGCTTCGATGTCCGTGTCGGAGTGGGCCAGGGAGGTGAAGCCCGCTTCGAAGGCGGATGGGGCCAGGTAAACACCGCGCTCCAGCATGGCGCGATGCAACTTGCCGAAGCGCTCTGAATCCGTTGCCTTGGCGTCCTCGAAGTTCCGCACTGGTCCTTCGCAGAGGAAGAAGCCGAACATGGCGCTGACGCTGCCACCGGTGAAGGGGAGTCCAGCCGCCGTAGCCGCCTGCTTGATACCGGCAATCAGCTTGGCGGTTGTCGCCGTGAGTTTTTCGTAACTGCCGGGCTGTTTCAGCAGTTCGAGTGTCTTGATGCCAGCGGTCATTGCCAATGGATTGCCGCTCAACGTGCCGGCCTGGTACATCGGGCCGGCCGGAGCCACCATGCCCATGATGTCGGCGCGGCCGCCATAGGCACCCACCGGCAAACCACCACCGATCACCTTGCCCATCGTGGTGAGGTCCGGTGTGACACCGAAATGGGCTTGTGCACCGCCGTAACTGATGCGGAAGCCCGTCATCACTTCGTCGAACACGAGAAGGGCACCGTGCTCCTTCGTGAGTTCCCGCAGGCCTTCCAGGAAACCTGGCTCAGGTTGGATGAACCCGGCGTTGCCGACGATGGGCTCGAGAATGACGCCGGCGATGGCATCGGGGTTTTCGGCGAACAGCGCCTTCACTGCTTCCAGGTCGTTGTAAGGAGCGGTGAGGGTGTTGGCTGTGGTGCTGCGAGGAACGCCGGGGGAATCGGGCAGTCCCAGGGTGGCCACACCGGACCCCGCCTTCACCAGGAACATGTCCGCATGGCCGTGATAACAGCCTTCGAACTTGATCACCTTGTCGCGGCCGGTGAAGGCTCGCATCAGCCGCAACACAGCCATGCAGGCTTCAGTGCCGCTGTTGACGAAGCGCACCATCTCAACGCTGGGAACGGCGTCGATCACCATCTCGGCGAGGGTGTTCTCCAGGGCGCAGGGTGCTCCGAAGCTGGTGCCCTTCTCGATGGCCTCTTGAAGTGCGCTGATCACTTCGGGATGGGCATGGCCACAAATGGCAGGGCCCCAGCTGCCGATGTAGTCGATGTATTTGTTCCCATCCACGTCCCAGGCGTAAGGGCCTTTCACCCGGTCAAACACGATCGGCTGGCCGCCGACCGACTTGAACGCGCGCACAGGGGAACTCACGCCACCGGGCATCAGCCCCTGCGCTTCGCCAAAGATGGCCTGGGAGCGGCTGGTGTTCAACGCGGGTGCTGTCACTGGAACCGACGCCAAGAGGCTGATGCAAACCGTGCCACATCCTGACCCAGGAACGACCAGATCCGTCTGGAGTGTGTCAATCGGCCCCAGTTGTCTGCTTAGCCTGGCCTGGATTGAGGGTTGATGTGATCCACGACTGGTCAGCGCTGGAGAGGGATCTCCGCCGGTCTCTGCCGCCGCGGGCCCTGGTGACGAAACGTCAGGAACTGCTGAGTTACGACTGTGACGGCCTGACCATGGATCGTCACGCGCCGCCGCTGGCCGTCCTCCCGGAGACCACAGCCGATGTCGCTGTGGTCCTGTGCTGCTGTCATCAGCACAACGTTCCTTTTGTGGCCAGGGGGAGCGGTACAGGGTTGTCCGGTGGAGCCCTCGTCGATCAGGAGGCACTGCTGGTGGTCACCAGCCGCATGCGCAAGGTGCTGCACGTTGACCTCGAAAACCACACCGTCAAGGTTCAGCCGGGGGTGATCAACAGCTGGGTGACGCGAGCCGTTGCTGGAGAAGGGTTCTATTACGCACCTGATCCATCCAGTCAGGTGGTCTGCAGCATTGGCGGCAATGTCGCCGAGAATTCCGGTGGGGTCCACTGCCTCAAATACGGAGTCACCAGCAACCACGTGCTTGGCCTCGAGGTGGTTCTCCCGGACGGCACGGTGACGCAGCTTGGAAATGGTCTGGCGGAGTCCTCGGAGCTCGACTTGCGTGGAGCCTTCATTGGCAGCGAGGGCACCCTCGGAATTGCAACAGCCATCACCCTGCGCCTGTTGCGGGCTCCCGAATGCGTCAACGTTCTGCTGGCGGACTTTTCCTCGATGGAGGCCGCAGGGGAAGCGGTGCGCTCGATCACGGCCTGCGGATTGCTGCCGGCGGGGATGGAGATCATGGACAACATCACGATCAACGCCGTTGATGATTTCTTCGGCTACGACGAATACCCCCGGGATGCGGCTGCTGTTCTGCTGATCGAGCTTGATGGCCAGCGGGCCGAGGTCCAGGCCTCTGCAGAAAAGGCTGAGGAGTTGTGTCGAGCGGCAGGGTCCCGTGGACTTCGCAGGGCCGAAGACCCGACCGAATGCGCAGTGTTGTGGAAGGGCCGCAAGTGTGCCTTTTCTGCGCTTGGTCAGATCTCTCCGAGTTACTACCTTCAGGACGGCGTGGTTCCTCGCAGCTGTCTTCCCTCAGTGCTCGCTTCCATCACGGCGTTGAGCCAGGAGCACGGGCTGAAGGTCGCCAACATGTTCCATGCGGGGGATGGCAATCTTCACCCGCTCATTCTTTATTCGTCCTCAACTCCCGGGGAAGACCAAAAGGTCAAAGATCTCAGTGCCGCCATCCTGCGGGTCTGCCTCGACGCCGGCGGCAGCATCAGCGGTGAGCATGGCGTCGGCGCCGATAAGCGCTGCTACCTCGATTGGATGTTCGGTGCCGATGACCTCAACACCATGTCGTTGTTGCGTCAGGCCTTCGACCCGGAGCAGCGGGCCAACCCCGGCAAAGTGCTGCCGACTCCACGCACCTGTGGCGAATCCGCCAAACGCTCGGTGACCCTGCCTGCGGGCGTGGAGGTGTTCTGAGACGGCGGTCAGAACAGCAGATCGTCCTCGCTTTCCTCCTCCGCCGGTGGCCAGTCCAGATCAACACTGACCGGTGCGTGATCACTGGGTTGGGGATTGCCGCGCACCTGCTTGTGGATGGTGCAGCTGCGGGCGAGACCCGTCAGCTCGTCACAGAGGTAGATGTGATCGATCCGCCAGCCCCGATCCCGATCCCAGGCACCGGTGCGGTAGTCCCACCAGCTCCAGTGACCGGCGTCGGGTTCGAACATTCTGAAGGCGTCCTGGAGCCTGTCTCCAAGGGCTTCGCGCAGGGCAGTCCGCTCCGCATCGCTTGCCATGACCGATCCGTTAAGGCGATCGGGGTCATGGATGTCCCTGGAGTCGAGAGCGATGTTGAAGTCCCCCACCATGCAGAGGGGTTCGCCTCGTTCGGCCTGGGCATCGAGGTAGCGCTTCAGGCAGCCAAGCCAGGACAGCTTGTAGGGATATTTCTCCGAGGAGAGGCTTGAGCCGTTGGGGACATAAAGATTCAGCACCCGCACCCCATCCAGCAGGGCGCTGATCACGCGCTTCTGTTCACCCAGGGTCTCTGCTTCGGCATCATTCGGCAGCTCAGCGCTGAAGCCGCAGCGAACATCGTCGAGGGGTTCGCGACTGACCAACGCCACGCCGTTGTACGACTTCTGACCATGGATGCTGACCTTCCATCCCGCCGCCTCGAAGGCCTGGATTGGGAACAGCGGATCGTCGACCTTTGTCTCCTGCAGGCAAAGCAGATCCGGCTGGTTCTTTTCGAGCCATGACAGCACCTGATCGAGCCGGGTACGCACCGAATTGACGTTCCAGGTGGCTATGCGCACGGTGGTTTATCGATCCCTGAAGGACGCTTAGCATCAGCCCCAACATCCTTTTGACGATGCAGCCCCGTTCAGCGGCCCAGCTTCTGATCACTGTCGCCTCCCTGGGGGCTTTGGTGGCTCCGGGGTTGGCCCAGATGGATAGCGGATATCAGACCCGCGAGGAACGGGAGATCTTCAGCACCAGCCCTGGAGGGGATTCGGGAGCAATTCTGGATGCCACCAATCCGATGGATCTGATCAACCGCATTCAACGGGCCGGAGCGATGAACGACGCCACTCCGCCGTCGGATGCCATTGACGCTGCCCTCAGGGAGTTTCAGCAGGGACCGAAGGAAGCGGTTGCCCAGCCCTGACGCGGGCGGCCTGCAACCCCCAGCGGTAGGCCAGTTGATCGATCATCGGGTCTGGCCGATCTGAATTGCCCCTGCGCAGCCGCGCCTGCTCCAGCCAACGCTCGACTTCAGCTGCATCACCTTGCTCCTGGTGCAACATCGCCAACGCAAGGACAGATCGAACGTCCTCGGCTGATTCCTTGGTCAGCTGCTGATACAGAGCAGCTGCGTCCTTGAACCGACCGGTCTGGCGCTGCAGATCAGCCAGCAAAAGGCCGAGTTCCAGACGCTGCCCTTCCGGTCGTGAAGAGAACTGGGCTTTCAGGCGCTGGAGTGCCTCCTGCCCCCGGCCGTCCTGTACATCCACCAGAGCGATCAACCGAAGCAACTCGGGATGCAGAGGATGGAGCCGCAGCAGTCGCTCCAGTTCTTGCCGGGCTGCTTCAAAGGCGCCGGACCGGCGCTGAAGGTCCGCCAGCAACAACCCCATAGACAGGGAATGGGGTTGCTTGTTCAGCCACTGCTGCAGCACAAGCTTGGCGTCCTCGAGACGTTCCAGGCCAAGGAGCTGCTCCAGCAGCTGCTCCCGCTCATTCTGATTGAGTTCCCGTCGCTGCATGGCATTCAGCAGCTGGCTGGCCTCGTCGTCCGACACCGCGCGGCTGTTACTGGCCGATGTTTGGGGAGCGAGCGTCCATGCAGCGAGCCAACCGCTGGCCACAGCGGCTCCGATGAGCAGGCCCCCCATCAGACGTCGACCGGCCCGCTGCATGGATGGCCTGTTGATGTCGGCATTCTGAGGTGTGCCTCGGGGGCTGGCTACAGTCCTCACAAGGGCTTTTGATTTGACGGGCAACGTCTCAATGCGTGATCACCCCATCCCCCCGGTTACCGAACCGCTGCAGTACCGGGCCATCGGGGTTGTTCGTGGGATTTACAAACCCAGCGACGAGGACCAACTCACCCGGGGCACGCTGATCGATGCCGATGGCTGTGAGGTGGAGACAGTGGTGCTCGGCCGGGTGCTCACGCTGATGCGGCGTCATCTGGCCATGGATGAGCCCCATCTCTGGGTGGTGTACCCCCGCTCCAGAGACAACGACCAACTTCACCTTCAGATTGCTGGCATCTGGGAGCCCAGCACCTTGTCTCCTGATCAACCGGATCTCGATGATGTTCTGCCGGAGGGGGACGACTTCTTCTCCATCCGAGGGGAGTTGATCTTCACCAAACCCGAAACCGGTGAGTTGGTGGTGAAGGTGCGTCAGCAACCCCGTGCCGATGGCAGCCGGCCGCTGCCCTTCAAAGTTCAGTTGAAAGGTGAGTTGCCCTTGGAACACTTGCGGCATTTCGTCAGCCTTGATGTGCGCCGTCAGGGGGAGCAGCTTCGTCTCGAATCCCATGAGGTGATCGCTCCGATGCCCACCCGGGGAGGCAAATCCAGGGGCGCGCGGGGGCGTGCTCCTGCCCGCAGTCGAGGCTGATGGCTGACGCGGGCGAGGGTTCCACAGGAACGCTGCGGGCGGGGCTGGTAGTCGCTGCGATCACTGGGCTGGGAGCCTTCGGACCGGTCTTGGGCCTGTCACCGGCCTGGATCGTGGTGGCCGTTGGCGGTGGCCTGGTCATGCTCAGCGTGGATGCTGCCAGCTGGCAGGGCATGGGCGGGCATGTGCTGGCGGAGGCCTTGCCGGGGGGCGAGGGGCGGCTGCGGCGCATCGCCGTTCATGAGGCTGGTCATCTGCTGATCGCCGAGCAGGAGCAGATGCCGGTGCAACGGGTGCTGGTGGGTACGTTGGCCTGCCTGCAGGCGGGTCTGCGCAGCAGCGGCGCGACTGAGTTTCCTGTGCCAGACAGCGTCCGCATGCCTCTGGAGGATCTGCGCCGCTGGAGTCGTCTGCTCCAGGCCGGGATCGCTGCGGAAACCGTGGTCTACGGCAAAGCACGCGGTGGTGCCGATGACAGGGCTCTGCTGGGTCAGCTCTGGGGGCTTTCGGGACACGACGTTGCCACGGCCCAGCGCGAACAGCGCCGCGCCCGCCGTGAAATCGAGCAGCTGCTGCGGCGTGATCAGGCGGACCTCAGCCAGAGAGCCGACCAGTTGTTGAGCTCGGCACCCCGGCTGGGGCGATGACGCTGGCCGCGACCGCTGGATCGCTCCACATCGACTGTCCGACCGGATTGGCGGGAGACATGTTGTTGGCGGGTCTGCTCGACCTTGGGGTTCCCAGGGATGTGATCGAAGCTCCTCTGGCTCAGCTCGGCCTGAAGGATCTGGTGCGCCTGGATCTGGAGGAGACCCGCAGCGGTGGCCTGCGGGGGCGCCGCCTCAGCGTTGTGGGCCTGGAGCCCGATCCGCCGCACCGCCACTGGGCTGAGATTCGGATGCAGCTGGAGAGGTCCTCCCTGGAGCCCCGGCTCCAGCAGACGGTGATGGCGGTGTTCACGGCTTTGGCTGAAGCGGAGGCCACGGTCCATGGCCAACCTCCTGAGTCCGTCCACTTCCACGAAGTGGGGGCCATCGACTCCATCGTGGATGTGGTGGGGGTCTGCGCAGCCATCCATCACCTGGCTCCGCAGCGGATCAGCTGCGACCCACCGCCCGCGGGCAGAGGCAGCGTCAACACAGCCCATGGTCTGTTGCCGGTACCGGTGCCGGCGGTGCTCGAGTTGGCCCGTGCCCATCAGGTTCCGTTGCGACAGGACCCCTCGCTGCCCGAGGGGGAGCTCACCACACCAACCGGTCTGGCGCTGGTGTCCGTTCTGGCCGAGAGCTTTACAGCACCACCGCTGTTCACCCCTTCTGCCATCGGCATCGGCCTGGGACACCGTCAGCTGGATCGCCCCAACCTGGTGAGGATCTGCCTGGGCCAGGGGGAGAGTTCCACCCCAGAGCTCGAGCCTCGTTGGCAGCCGCTGGTGGTGCAGGAGGCCTGGATCGATGATGCCTCTGCCGAAGACATCGCCTGGCTGCTGGATCGATTGCGCCAGGGCGGTGCCGTGGATGTGGCCTGTCAATCCCTGCAGATGAAGAAGGGCCGAGTCGGGGTTGCCGTCACGGCCCTGGTGAGCACCGAGCAGGCCCAGACGCTCCGGCGGATCTGGTTCGAGGCCGGTCCCAGCATCGGCTTGCGGGAGCGGCAACAGGGCCGATGGCTGCTTCCCCGTCGTGCCGGCATGCTCGCCACGCCGTGGGGTGCGCTGAAGGCCAAGCAGGTCCAACGTCCGGATGGTCGTTGCACGGTCAAACCGGAAGCTGATGCGCTGCAGCAGCTCAGCCAGACCAGCGGTTGTTCCATCGCTGATCTGAGGGCTGCAGCCCAGGTGGCCAGCTTCGAGAGCGAGGAACCCTGGACGTGGTGATCCGATCCCTGCTCAAGCCGAAGCTGTGGATCACCCTGGCCAGCCTGGCCTTCATCGCTGTGGCCCTGTTGCATCAGGGGCAGGAGCTGCGGCAGATCAACCTCGAACCAAGGGGCTGGTGGCTGCTGCTGCTGGGCCTTGGCCTGACCTGGCTCAGCATCCTGATCAACGGGCTGGCCTGGCGGGT
The DNA here is from genome assembly GCF_014280175.1 of Synechococcus sp. A15-28. Taxonomy (GTDB): domain Bacteria; phylum Cyanobacteriota; class Cyanobacteriia; order PCC-6307; family Cyanobiaceae; genus Parasynechococcus. The sequence continues at coordinate 1,604,161 of NZ_CP047931.1, read as the reverse complement.
GCTTCTTGATTGGCTGGGACAGCGGCCGCATGGCCTGGCACTGGTGCCGTTGTTCGTGCGCAGCAATCTGCTCAAGTACCTGCCAGGGGGCATCTGGCACCTGGTGGAACGGGTGCGTGTGCTGCGACCAGCCATGGGGGCAGGGCCCGCTCTGGCGGGGGTGATCCTCGATCCCCTGCTGATCGTGGCAGCAGCCTCGCTGCTGCTCATGGCGGGGGGATGGCAGAACGGTCTGCTGCTGCTGGCACCGATCCCGTCGCTGGTGTTGCTGCTGACGCGCCTGCGGGAGCCTGTGCTGCGGCGACTGGAACGCTCCAAGGCCGCTCAGCTGCAGACGGCGGACAGCGGTGCTCTGCCGGTGGACGGCAGCGGCCGCGGCGGTGCCCCCTGGCTGCCCCTGACTGCCCAGGTGGTGTTTGTGCTGGTCCGATTCGCCGGATTCGCCTGCTGCCTGGCGGCCTTTGATCTCACCACTCCAGCGGCTGCCCAGTGGCTGGCTGGTTTTGCCCTGGCCTATGCGGCGGGATTGGTGGTGCCTGGAGCGCCCGGGGGACTGGGGGTGTTTGAAGCCACGCTTCTGCTGCGCCTGGGGGCCAGCGTGGATGAGGCCTCCCTGTTGGCGGTGGTGCTGAGCTACCGGGTGATCTCCACCGTGGCGGACCTGTTGGCGGCTGCTGTGCTTGCTGCCGATCAGGCCCTGATGCAACGGTTGCGTCCTGCGCGCTGACCGCCATGGAGCTGCCGTTGCCCTGTCCGCTCGAGGCCGGCTGGGAGCTGGTGCGAACGATCAAGCTGCCCCGAACGCTTGCCGATGGCCGTCCTCTGGGTGGGTTCTCGGCGGCGGCCTATCAGCGGAACGAAGACCGTCTCTGGTTGCTCAGCGATGCGCCTGTCGGGCATTTGGTGCCCTGGGGGGGATTGGCTCAATGGCTCGAGGGCCAACGCGACACGCTCTGGCCAGGCCGCAGAGTGCTGCTGAGGGGTGGCGACGGGCAGCCCCTGCCTGAGACCTTTGATGGAGAAGGGTTGGTGATCGAGGGCCGGCAAGCCTGGATTGCCAGTGAGGGGCGCCGCTCGAATGACCGTCGCGCTCGGCTGATTCAGATCGATCTCGGCAGCGGTCGGCTGCAGCAGGAGCTGCCGTTGCCCCAGGCCTGGCGGGCCACCCCTGGCCAGGGTCTTGGCTCCAACAAAGGTCCGGAATCGCTGACGGCCCTTGGCCCCGGCGATTTGCTGCTGGCGGCGGAGGCGCCGTTGGCGCAGCACCAAGCCGGGGATGGGATCAGCCTGATGAGACGCCGTTCCGGCGACGAGATTCGCTCGGCTGGGGCCCTGGATGGAGGGGACATCGGCCGCCACAACGGACTGACGGAACTGCTGGCCCTGCCAACCCATAAGCAGCTGCTGGGCCTGCGGCGGGGGTTTACGCCCCCTGATCAATGGACGGCCAGGCTTCAGCTGTTTGCCTTGCCTGAACCCGGGGGGGCTCCGGTGCAGCCGATCATTGGCTGGGATCTGCTGGAGGCCGGTCTGCCGCCGGACAACTGGGAGGCCATAGCGCTGGGGCCCGTGCTGTCGGATGGACGACACACCCTGGTGTTAGCCAGCGATGACAACTTCAATCCGCTTCAGTCAAACTGGATTGTGGTGCTGAGTCCACGTCGCACCACCGCCTGCACCGATTGAGGTCTGACCGATGCGCCGACGTTCCGTGCTCTCCCTGCTTGGTCTCGGCGGCGTCGGTGTGTTGACGGCCAAGGGACTGTCGGGCTGCATCGCGCCAGGGGGCAGCAGCCGTGCTGCCAAGGCATTTCCCTTTCAGCCGGTGCGGGTGCCCCTGCCGGTGAACAGCGATGGGCTCCAGGCCAGCGAACAGCAGTCCACCTACCGGGAACTGGCGCTGGAGGATCGGCTGACCGTCCCGGACGGCTTTGCGTCGCAACTGCTGGCGGCCTGGGGTGATCCCCTCGGCGACAGCCGCTTCGGCTTCAACAACGATCACCTCGGTTTTGTGCAGCAGGGGCCGGACCGGGCGTCGATGACCGTCAATTTCGAATACATCAGTGCCGTGCCCTGGGTGCAGGGTTTTGCCGAGGTGGTGGGTCGTTCTCTGCCTTTTGCCGCCCTGGTCGCGTCCCTCCAGCCCAGCGATGGCGTCGTCGACTGCACGGCGTTGCCTGCCGGCGATCGCCGGCTGCAGCAGATCCGTGCCGTCGCGGATGAAGCGATGACCGACCTCGGGATCGGCGTGATGACCCTGCAGCGGGATGGTCAGGGCCAGTGGAAACGGGCACAAGGCCCACAGGACCGGCGCATCACGGGCATCAGCGGTCTTAAGGATCCGCAGCAGCAGCTGATCAGCACGGGGCCGGCCGCCGCGGTGTTCAGGGCCAGCAGCCGGCAGGGCTACGACGATGGCCTGGGCGACCGGATCATCGGCACGTTTGCGAATTGCGGTGGCGGCACCACGCCCTGGGGGACCGTGCTCAGCGCTGAGGAAAATTTTCAATCCCAGGTGCCGGAACCGGTCCATGCCGATGGCAGCGCGGCGGCACCGTCGGAACGGCCGTTTGTCTGCAAGGACGGAAAACTGGGGGGACTGGGCAACGTCTACGGCCTGGCGGGCAACAAGTACGGCTGGATGGTGGAGGTGGATCCGACCTCGGCTGAGCACACTGCGATGAAGCACACGGCCCTCGGCCGCTTCCGCCACGAAGCCGTTGCGGTGCGTGCTGAAGCCGGCCAGCCGCTGCAGGTGTACTCAGGCTGTGACCGCCGCGGTGGGCATCTGTATCGCTTCGTCAGTGCCGACCGCGTCGAGACCGTGCAGGACAAGCGGAATTCACGCTTGTTCGAGGCCGGCGAACTGCAGGTGGCTCGGTTCCGTGCCGATGGCAGTGGTGAATGGCTGGCGATCACACCGGAGGCGGTGGTCGATCCATTCCGCCCCAGCCGCTTCAGCGACGCGGACCTCGGCTGTCCGGTGGAACTGCCCCACCGTGATCGCACCCTGGCGGGAGCGGAACTGTTCCAGGAGGACGCCGCCGTTGAGGAGTACTGCCGTCAATTCACCACCCTGTCGGATCTGTACCGCGGCGAGGGTGAGGCGCTTCAGGGGGCAATCCTGGTGGATGCCCACCTGGCGGCCAGCGCGATCGGGGCCACCCCCACAGCCCGTCCGGAAGACACCAAAATTGACCCGATCAGCGGCGATCTGCTGATCGCCTTCACCTCCGGCTCCCCTGGCAGGAGCGGTGGAGCTGACCCTGCGGTGTTCCAGGGCCCTGACGGTCAGAGCAGCTGGGCCAATGGCTGGGTGATGCGCCTGAGTGAGTCGAGTGAGAACGGTTTCACCTGGCGCATGGCGGTCACCGGCGGGACCCCATGGGCCGGCGGCCTCGGATTCGCCAATCCGGACAACGTTGCTCTCGACAGCAAGGGCAACCTCTGGATCGTCACCGACCGATCGATGAAGTCGTCAGGGGGTGATGTATTTGGCAACAACAGCTGCTGGTTCGTTCCCAGGACCGACAGCGGGGAGGAACAGGCGGCCTGCTTTGCCACCGGGCCGATGGAGTGCGAGGTGACGGGGGTGTGCCTCGATCAGGCCGAGGCATCTTTGTTCCTGGCGGTGCAACATCCCGGAGAGGTGAACGGCAGCCGGGCTCAGGGGGATGAGGAAATTCAGGCCCATGAGCTGGTGGATCGTGACGGCGGGGTCTTTCAGCAGCTGCGCACGGTGCCGTTGGGGTCCAACTGGCCAGCTCAGGCCCCGGGGCGCCCGCCTCGCCCTGGGGTTGTGGCGATTCAGCGCCGCAACGGTCAGCCCTTACTCGAGGCCTGATCCAGGCTCGGCACCAGGGCCATCGCCGCCACCAGTCCCAGCGCCAGGATCATTAGTGCCGGCAGCAGTGCCGCCGCCAGCCGCTCGTCACTGGCGTATTGATACACCCGAACCGACAGCGTGTCGAAGTCAAAGGGGCGCAACGCAAAGGTGAGGGGCAGTTCCTTGACGGTGTCCACGAACACCAGCAGCAGCCCAACGGTCATCGGCCCCCGCAGCAGCGGCAGATGGACCCTTCTCAAGACCTGCCGCCAACTGAAGCCAAGGCCTGTGGCCGCTTCATCCAGGTTGGGACTGATTCGCTCGAGGGCGGCATCAAGTCCGCCCTTGGCCACCGCCAGGAAGCGGTCGCTGTATCCCCAGAGAAGTAAAAGCAGTGGTGCGAGTTGCCAGGGGGCGCCGGTCAGCAGTAGGGCCAGGGCCAGCACGGTGCCGGGGATGGCGTAGCCGACGCCCGCCAGGAAGGTGAGGCTGCGCAGCCACACGGCTGCGCTCCAGCGTTTGGCAATCGCCAGCAGGAGAGCCGCTCCCACAGCCAGCACGGAGGCGCTGATGCCCAGCACCAGGCTGCGGAGGCTGAGGGGCAGCAGGTCGTCGCGGAGGCTGTCCCCCAGCTGATCCAGATTGGTGATGGCCCAGACCAGAGGGATGCCGAGACTGAGGGTTGGTGGGATCAGTCCCAGCAGCTGAGCGGCCAGGGCGCGGGTTCCGTGCAGTGGCCAGGCAGTGGCATCACCGCCGGCGACACCATCACTCCAGCGTCGGCTGCGCCGCCGCAACCGACGTTCCCCCACCACCAGCCCCAGCACGATCACCAGCGTGACCAGGGCCAGGCTGATGGCGGCAGTGGGGTCGCTGTTCGACTGCCAGGCTTCGAGGATTCCGGCCGACAGGCTGGGAATCCCCAGTAACTGCACGGCTCCCAGCTCGTTGACGATCTCCATCCCCATCAGGGCCACGCCGGCACCGATGGCTGGCATGGCGATGGGAAGCGCCACGCGCCGGAAGGCGGCCCAGGGACCGATACCCATGCTGCGGCAGGCCTCCAGTTGGCGTCGCCCGCTCATGCCAAAACTCTCCGTGCTCAGCAGAAACACGTAGGGGTAGGTGGCGAGGGCCATCACGGCGATGCCCCATCCCAGACCATGAATGCGCCACCCGGCGCGACTGCCCAGATCCACCAGCGTTGCGGAGAGGAGATAGGCAGGGGTCGCCAGGGGGATCAGCTGGGCGATGCGCAACCAGCGCCGTCCAGGAAACCGGCAGTTGATCAGCAGCCATCCGTTGGCAGTGCCGATCAGCGTGCCCCCCAGGGCACTGCCGAGCAGCAGCAGGAGAGTGCCGCGGATCTGACGTCCGCCATCCGGCCCGAGGTGCACCAGCCCCTGCTGCAGACCCTGAACTCCCTGGCTTAGCAGCTGCATCAGGGGCCAGAGGGCCAGCAGTGCCAGGACAGAGGCCAGCAGCGTCAGCAGGCGACGGCTCATTGCCAACCGCTGGCGGCCATCAGTTCGAGTGCCTGGGCGTTCAGCTGACCCAGACGCTCAGCGGACACCTTGGCTTGCTGGAAGGGTCCCCATGCCTGCAGCACCGGGTCCTCCCCAATGCCGTTCAGGGGATATTCGTGATTCGCTGCGGCATAACCGCCCTGGGCCTGATCCGAGCTGAGGAACTCCAGCAGACGTTGGGCCGCCTCCGGGTTGCGGCTGGCACGGGTCACACCACCGCCCGTGATGTTCACGTGCACGGGATCGGGCCAGCGAACGGTCACCTTGCCCGCCAGGGTTTGGTCAGCTTCCCCCTTATCGCCGGCCTGCATGCGTCCCAGGTAGTAACTGTTGGCCAGGGCGACACCGCACTGCCCCTGGGCGACGGCACGGATCATGGGCGTGTCGCTGCTGAAAACCGGTTCCGCCAGGTTGTTCACCATCCCTTTGATCCAGCCCTCCGTGGCGGCCAGCCCCTGTTCATCCAGCATGAAGGCCACCAGGGACTGGTTGTAGACGCTGCGGCGGTTGCGCAGGCAGAGCTTGCCTTTGAGGCTGGGGTCCGCCAGGGCCTCATAACTGCTTACCTGCTCTGACTTGACGAGGTCCGCGTTGAACATGGGAGCGCGCAGTCGGCGGGTGAGGCCGTACCAGCGCCCCTGGCTGTCACGCAGATCGGCGGGCACCGCCTGATTGAGGGCAACGGAGTCGACGCTTTGGAACAGATTCATGCCGGCGGCCCTGTCCAAGCGGGCCACGTCCGCCAGGATCAAAACATCAGCGGGGGAGTCCTCTCCCTCGGTGTTGAGCCGTTCGATCAGGGCATCATCCTTGGCCTCCAGCAGTTTCACCTGGATTCCAGTGGACTCGGTGAAACGCTTGTAAATAGCCTTGTCGGTGTTGTAGTGACGGCCGGAATAGACACCGATCTGGTCTGTGGTGTCCGACCTGCTGCAGGCGCCGAGCAGGGTGCCCATGGCGAGCAGAGCGACGGGAGCGGCCCAACGCAATTTCATCAGCTTATTGAGAATGAAAAGCATTCGCGTCACGTCTGTTTTGAGAACGATACGCAATAGCGACGGTGAGTCCTCGGGCGCGCGTCATGAGCTGACACAACGTGCAAAAAAAATCCCCCGCCGTTGGCAGGGGACCGGAAGGAACCAGGAAGGCTTGGGTCAGCGTCGCTGTTGATCGCGCACACGCACAGGGATCAGAACCGGCTCCCTCAGGCCGCCACCGCTGTTGTCATCGTCGGAGTCCTGCAGCAGAAGCAGCAGGCTGACAATCACCAGCAATGTCACGAGGGTGATTGGCTCTGCCATGAAAGTGTTCTCCATGCCAGCACCTTAGTGGGGTTGGCATGGACACGTTGAGTCAGGCAAATCCTTTGCCGACATCCTTCGCCACACAGGCGTTCAATTGCTGACGCAGGGTGGTGTGATCAATGTTCCGGCCGATCAGAACCAGTTGATTCTTGCGATCGCCTGTCCAGTCGGTGTCGTCAATGGAAAAGCGCTTGCCCGCGAGGTGAAACACGTGGCGCCGCTCGCTTTCGTTGAACCAGAGAATTCCTTTCGCCCTGAACACCTCCTGGGGCATCTGGTTGTCCAGGAAGTTCTGAAATTTGCGCAGGGAGAAGGGTCCGTCGCTCTGGAAAGACAGGGATGTGAACCCTTCGATGGCCAGATGGTCTGAACTTTCTCCATGACCGTGGTCATGACCGTGCCCGTGGTCATGACCGTGCCCGTGGTCATGGCTGTGATCGTGGTCGTGGTCATGGCTGCAGTGGCCATGGTCGTGATCGCAGTCGCTGTGGTCGAGGCTCGGATCCTCCACTGGCGTGGCCACCTTGTCGGATTCGAACAGGCCGACACTCAGCAGCAGAGCCAGGGGCACGTCCCCTTTCACCGACCGCAAGATGCGGGCATCGTTTTTCACACCCCTTAATTCCGCTTCCACCTCCGCCAGCCGCTCTTCGGCGACCAGGTCGCATTTGTTCAGCAGCAGGATGTCGCCGTAGATCACCTGAGCCCGACCCACCTCCGAATCCAGCAGGCCCACGTCGAAATTCTCCGCATCAACAAGGGTGATGATCGAGTCCAGCCGGGTCGAATCCCGCAGCTCACTGCCCAGGAAGGTCATGGCCACCGGCAGTGGATCGGCCAGTCCTGTCGTTTCAACAACGATGTAATCCAGGGGCTCAGGGCGCTCCAGAATCCGCTCGACGGACTCCATCAGTTCGCCGTTGATCGAGCAGCAGATGCAGCCGTTGCTCAGTTCCACCATCTCTTCGCCGGTGGACACGATCAGATCGTTGTCGATTCCGATCTCGCCGAACTCATTCACCAGAACAGCGGTTTTCACCCCCTGCTGATTGCTGAGAATGTGGTTCAGCAGCGTGGTTTTTCCCGCTCCCAGAAAGCCGCTCAGGATGGTCACGGGGACGCCGGCGGCGACGGGTGCTGTCGTCATTCGATCAGGACCTTTTCGCTCATGCTGGCAGCAGTTGATCGATCGCTGCAGCCAGCTCGATATCGAGATCGCTCAGCCCCCCCAGATCGTGGGTGGAGAGCGTGATCGATACGCGGTTGTAGACGTTGCTCCAGTTGGGGTGGTGGTTGCGACTTTCCGCCAACAGGGCCACCCGGCTCATGAAACCGAAGGCTTCGTTGAAGTCTCTGAAAACCAGCTCGCGGCTGATGGACTGCTGGTCAACGGTCCACTGCGGCAGCGTCGCCGGCAGCATCTGCCGTTGGTCCGCTGAGAGCAGAGAGGGCATGGTGTCTGGCCGCGACGGACCTCACCATTCTGAGCCCGTTGCCGATCAGGTCTGCGCCAGGTCGTGCAATTGATCCACCATGCAGTCCACCTCGGTTTCGATGCCTCCATCGGCCGCCCAGGCCTCGGGGTCGTGGCGTGCCTGGATCTGCTGATTCAGCGCTTTGCTTGTCGTCTCCAGGGCGGCCGGTTCCCCGAGGAGATGACAAAACACGCGCCGTTGGTGGGGCCTTCGTCGGTGCTCCCAGAGATAGACCGCCTGCCAGGTGCCGAGCACAAGTTGACCAGCATCAACGCTGAGGCTGAGGGTCTGGGCGGTGAGCGCTGTGCGGATGTGGGCTGGCATGTCATCGGACCCTTCGTCGGCATGGCTGTAGCGACGCGATTCGGGAACGATGTCGGCCATCCAGTCGGCGAGATCGTCCAGAACGCGAGGGTCGGCGTTTTCGTTGATCGTGAGGCTGCAGCTTGTATGCTTCGCGTATAAGTTCAAGATCCCAGTGCTGACCGGGGTTAATGCGACCCAATCGTTCAATCGCTGGGTGATGTTCGTAAACCCCATTCCTGGCGTTTGAACGACCAGTTCATCAAGTGCCTGCACCGTCGCTTTCATCAACCGCACGGATCGCCTTCAGCTATGAACGGGTTAGCAACCGAAAGCAGGCGGGGAAAGGGAAGAAAGGTATTGCGCGCCAGCATGAGGACTTCGCTCCTTTCTGCGAGCGCCATGGCCTGACGCCAAACCCTGACCCGATAAGAGACGAAGGACTGAGCGCCTATCACGCCAAGCACTTCAAGAAAGGGAATCTCGGCGGCTTCATCAAGGCTGCTCAAGACAAAAAAATTCCCTGGGGCTCGGTTTTAGTTGTTGAGGATTGGAGCCGCTTCAGCAGGCGTAAAGCCAGCTATTCACACGAGATGCTCGGAGCTCTCTGGAGTGTTGGTTGCGCCCTTGCTTGGGTTCGTGAGGACGTCGTCATTACCCGCGAAAAATTTGATGAAGACCAGGTTTTGCGGATCAAGCTCGACATGGCCATGCAAGCGGCTCATGACTTCAGCAAGGGCCTGAGCAAAACCAACTCACAGGTGTGGAACCTGCGCGAACAGGCGTACTTCAAGAGCGGCACCAAATACCTGTCGATGGCCAGTGCACCCGACTGGGTTCGGGTGAATGACGACAAAACCGACTTCGAGGAAAACGAACGCGCTGACTGGATGCGCGAAATCTTCCGGCTACGCACAGAGGGCATGGGTGCGAAGCAGATCGCCCTCGCAATGAATGAGCTAGGCAGAACCATGTCTGGAGGGGGGAGCTTCAGCGAAGGACGAATTGGCCGTGTCCTTCGTGATCGACGCTTGATCGGTGAGAAGGCTTTCAGATCAGGGCGAGTGGCCAGGGGCTACTTCCCTCGTGTAATTGGCACCAAGCTTTGGGAAACCGTCCAGGCCTTGGTGGATGAAGCCAATCCTGGCGGCACTGGCCGCGGCGATTTCTGCCACAACATTCTTCAAGGTCTGACTCGCTGTACTTGTGGCGGCACGTTGACTTGGCAGGGCGCGCACAAGGACAAGTCAACCGGGCAATACCGCTACAGCTATCTGATTTGCATGAATCAGCGCAACCACACCTGCACTGCTCCAAAGGGGAACTGGAAATACGACGAGGAGCTTCTTATTCATGCCTTGATGGATGCCAGGTGGGAAGACCTCTTCGACACGCCACGTGACACCAAGCAGATCGCAGCGCTTCAGAGCCAACTCAAGGATCAAGAGAGTGAGATTGATCAGCTGAAGCAAACGGTCGACAACAACAACGCCAACTTGGCGACAGCAATGGGTTTAAAGGATTTCGACGCCGAGGCCATCAAGTTGATGACTGGGGTAGGCAAGGCCGCCAAGAAAACTCTCGCTAAAGCACAAGCGGCTGCTGATGAAATCAGCAGACGGATAGAGGTACTGAGCCTTGCGCCATCAGGCGAGGACATGAAAGAGGAAGTCTTGCGCCGCACCAAGGACTTCCTCGCCAACCTCGAAGACAAGGAGCAGCGACGAGCTTTCAACAACTGGGCCAACACCCTTGGAGTCGTCGTGGAGATCACTCACACCGGTCAGATGCGGTTCATGAAAGATGGCGGCGTGGAGCAGCTCGACGTCTATCGCGAGGGCGACACCATCGTTTTGGACCAGACTCGGCACGATTCTGAAGTCCTTGGGGTGAAGCTATGAAACGACTAGTAATTATTCCGCCCTTAATTATTTCCCTTGTAGCCCAGGCCATAATTGGCTGGTGATGCCACTTCAGATATTGACGACTTGGCTCAGTGGGTAACCTTCTTGGCAAAAGCGGGAGGAATTATTTCACCCTTTGCAATAGGGTTTCTGAAATGGTCTAATAGCAAAGATATCGTAAGACTTGAATCCTCTTATAAATTAGACTATACCAGGTATAGTATTGACTATCAATACAAATACACTTTCTTGCGAGAAGTGTATTCTCATGCTTGGGAATTGCAGCGTAGCGCTAGAGATTTGATGCCCCTGTTCGAGCCTCCTTCTGGTGGTGATTCTGCTGAATCTGGGAAAGAATTTAAAGAGCGCGTAAATGCATATAGCTCGCAACGCGAAGACTACAAAAATGCTGTTGTAAAAAAAGAGCCATTCATGTCAGATGATATTTATAGGATTTGCAGGCAGATCTGGGAGTTATCCGTGCGTCTTTATATGAAATCTGAGATTAAGATGTCGGGGCGAAAAGTAGACTGGCAAGAAATTGATCAATTGAACGACAAATCAGACGCATTGCTGGCCAAGCTTAAATCTGCTATTCGGCAATCGCTACGTCTTGGCTAGCCAAGGATTTAACATGTAAAAGATAGTCTTGTGTGAGTTGAATTCACTCAGCAGTTCGCACCCTATTTGCCGCAGATTCCTGATACTTCAATTCGCGCAATTTCAAGTACACCAGCTAATCCAGCCCAGCGATCAGCGGTCCATGGTGGTGGTGTGGCCCAGGCTGCTGCGTCGATTAGTTCGTTCGCCACTGCAGCGATCTCCTGCCAATCGTCTTCGTGGATTGGTTGCTGCTCTACTGGAGCGGGTGAAGCCATCGGTTTATCTGCGCGCGGCCTTGTTGACCTGCTGAAGCGTTCTTCAAGGTTTCGGCGATCGAGCTTGCGGTTCCGCTCGTCGGCGAAACGCAGCCTGTTGTCGGCAAGCGCTCTGTAGATAGCTGATGGCGTGCGGTTGAGAATTGCCGCTGCTTCTTTTTCACTGATCAGTTGGCGTTTGCTCTCCATTGGTAGAATAGTTGTTGACAGCTGCCCGCAAATAGTCGAAGTATTGACATACTTTACACGCGATTGCCTGGCCTAACAATGCGGCTCGAATCACCTCACATTCGTAAAGCCTCAAAAGGACCCTTTTGTTATTTCTCTAAACCGTAATTACAAAGCTTTCTGCCCTGTTGATGATTGGGTTAAACCCAGCCTCTGGAGGATCCGACCGATCTGCGCCGGAGCCAGTGGCTTTCCCGTACTGCTGAGCTTGCCAACCCCTGCAAGCGCATCAGCCATGGCCCTGTAGCTCAAGCCTGCATGAACCATTGGCTCAAGAACCCCGCGCAGCCCCTCCGCCTCAGCAATGGCCTTCTGCTTGCGCTCCGACGCCTTCTGAGCAGCACCCTCCCGGTACCCACCAAGACACACGCCTCGGGCCTTGGCCGCGGCCAACGCTTCTTTGGTTCGCTCGCTGATCCGACGTGCCTCGAACTCAGCAACGCTGGCCATCATCGTGAGCACCATCCGACCGGCACTGGTGGTGGCATCAATGTCTGGCAAGTCGCAGAAGACGAAGCCACCCATCCCGTTCTTTTCTGCCTCGTTGGCGAGCTTCAAGACGAAGCCAGCATCACGAGCCAGACGATCGATCTTGGCAACAGCAATGACGGCCTTCTCCGCGCGAGCCTGAGCCAGAGCCGCGGCCAACTGAGGACGATCGTTCTTGCGACCGCTCTCAACCTCCACGAATTCAGCCGTGATCACAGCCCCCCGCTCGGAAGCCATGACTTCAACCTTGGCCCGCTGCGCTTCGAGGCCCAGACCGGAGTTTCCCTGGCGATCTGTACTGACCCGGTAATAGGCGAGCCAACGAACTGGGTTCAGAGGGCAATCAGGCGAAGACAACACGCATCCAACCGCTTGTTCCATAAGTCTACGGTGGTTGAACCTGTAACAGCACAAGGGCTGAAATCCGCTCAGCCTCAGACCTGGAGGAACAACCCCTCCGCAACCATCTGGCGGAAGTGCTTGGCCACCTGATCAGCGCGCCACGGTTCTCGAACGAGCCAACCGGCTTCGAAGTTGTGGCGCTGCGCCGCCTCGCTGAAGTTGGCACTAGTGACAAGAGCGCTCGATTGTTCTGTGTCGGCATCAGCGACAACAACCTTGGCGTGCTGACAGCAGCGCTCAGCAGCCCCTGAAGACAGTCTTTGATCGACGTATATGAGTGGCTTGGCCGGCCAAGGCCACACCTCCTTGTCGAACCACTGCCGGATCATTCGCAGTGGATCGGAGCCCAGGCGATCGGCGATCTGAATCGGATGAAAGAACAACTCCACCCGCTGAAGCTGGCCGCTGCCTAGCCGGTCCGCGATTGACTCCAACAGCTCTTGAAACTGATTGGAGAGGCCGATGTTGTAAGTCGCGATCAGGAGGCTCGTCTGTGCCTGTTGGATGAGCTGATCCACTGTGGCGAAAGTGTCAGCTGTCTTGGCATGGGCAGGCTCAGGTCCCGACCACACAAAGCTCCAGCCATCGCGCTCCCGCTGTAGAGCCTCTCGTTGATCGGCCAGGTGCTCAAGCACCATTGCCATCAACTGCGGAGACCCGCCCTCGCGCACGAGGTCATCCAGGAAGATCTCTAGCTGGCCGCGGCCATCACAGAAGGAAGCTCTCGCCCTTGAAGGACGGTTCCGGCTTCAAGGTGATGCCTCAGGCTGCGCCATCGACCGATCCCAAAGCCCCTTGAAGCCAGTTCATCAATACCAGTAGAAGGTTGAAACAGTGCTGCAAATGACCTCTTCAAGCCCGGCGCCACCGAAGTGATTTCAACCAACATCCATCAATAAAAACTCTTTTTCCGGAAGTAAACGGCAAGCCCCGGTGCAGCACTGAACAAGGCATGGAAAGACATATCTCGACTCTCTTGGATCTTTAGATGGCGCATATTCCTCGACCTCAATCCGTTGTTCGCACGAGAAGAAGCTCCGACTTCACAAGTCGCTGGCATCTTGACCTGGCCCTCGAAAACAGAAAATTGAAGTCCCAAGTATTAAGTCTGGAACAACGTCAAGAGCGCTATTGCCATGTCACTTGGCTGGCTCCGTACTTGGCAGGCGAAAGGCATTGTCTTCTCAATCTCTTCCTTCAGGTCAATTACTGCACGCCCAAATCTTCAGGAGTCCCGGGTGATTGGGTGACCAAGCATGAACGGCTACTCCAAGCCGTTGCTCGGACCCACTCAGACAAGGGACGAATCGTTCATGTTGAGCAGGAGAACGCCTTACGCCTACGTAGCAAGGACGGTGTCACCATCCATGGGCAGTGTGATGTGGTGGTCAGCGAGACAGACTCCATGCCAGGGGTTATCTCGGATGCAAAAACAGGTCGCCCACGCGGCAAAGATCGTGCCCAAGTCCTTACGTATATGGCCTTAGCGCCATATGCCAATGCACTGGAGGGCGTCCAACATCCACCCTGCGGTGAATTGGTGTATGCGAATGGAGATCGAGTTGAAATCCCTGCACCCGAAGCCGGGGTGGCATTCCAACAACAGTTGTCAGATTTGTTGAGCCTCACAGTTGGGCTACAACCTGAGCCATCCCCATCTACTAACGAGTGCCGCTTCTGCCGCCTTGCCGAAATCTGCCCTCACCGCATTAGCGAAGAACCAACTCAAGACACGGTTTCTTGGCTCTGAGAAAACTGAGTGATGCAGACCATCCATTAGTTATTCGCACGAAGAACTGAGCATCGGCTTACGGGCAAGCAACACTTAAAAAAGCTCCCCAGACGAAACGACCACCATGTCCCGAGAACGCGACCCCTACCGGATTCCACGCGCTGGCTGGGAGATTGCACCAATGGCCGGCTTGGCCTCCATCGATCTCAACGGGAACCGTGGCACGCTGACCGGTGGTGAATTCGTTGGCGAAAGCACCGTTGGCGGAATGCTCGTGTTCGCCATCTACCAAGCCTTGCTAACGGGTCTCCGAACTGAAGCCATGCGCAAGCGCGGCGAGATAGATCGGAGAACCCAAGTTCAGGCAATTGTGGCGAGCGTCTGGGAAACCACTAAGCAGGGAGCAGCCGTAAGTGCGGTTTTCAGCGTGGTGCTTCTGGTGTTCCCCTGGTTGGGTTTTCCTCTCAGCCTGATCGGTGTAGTTGGCCTCGGTAAGGCATCGATCGACCTGGCCTATGCCTTCTGGGACGGACTCAGCGAGGAACAACGCTCGGATCTTCACAGTGCCGCGTTTGATGCGGGGGTCAACCTGAATCATCTACTAGGTGGAGTAGCCCTTAGCAGGCAATCCGCATGAACAGGCCATTTTCTACTGGACTCACCTCAGGCTTCATCACGCGCCTGTGCGAGCAGTTTGTAGATCCAAGCTCCGTAGCGGTTCTCAAAGAGCGCTTATCTGCCCATGGCGCCGAACTACAGGGCCAGCTGCCAGAGCTACTACTACGCAGTCAAAAACCTGAAGAAGCGATCCGTAGCTGGCTATCTGACAAGGACCTCAGCCATTGGTGGCCTCAGGCTCACGGGGGAACAGCTGAGCAGGGCTGGCAGTTTGAAACCGCCAGCTGGAACAGAAGTCGAGGCGCCGATCCAATAAGCGCGGTCGACATAGGGCGAGCCCAATTAGACGGAGGAATTGATGCGCTGCATGCCCCCGGGGTGGCTACGGACATTACCAAACATTGCCTTGAAGCAGGAGCGCTTGCAGTGTTGCTAACAATTTCTTGGAGCATACTTCGTGATCAAGAGTGCGGCATGAAGAATTCACCCCTGAATAGTCGAGGTTGTTTTATTCAATCCCTAAAGGATGCAGGCTGCGCTGCGACACAAGCAATGTCAGCATCGCTCGCTATAAGCATTGCTATGTCTGTAATTCCAGGAGCGCAGGCCTGGTTGCTCGCAGGAAGCATTTGTAGTGCAGCAAAAACACTTCAATCAGATACAGACAAGAGTTTCAACCTGAAAGGGATTGAGTCACAATAGCAATCCATGACCATAAACAACATGCAAGGCAATCTCATCTCATCCGACGCCGCATTTGCACAATGAATCACATCATTAATCCTATCCTCGGACGACAGATTGGGGAAGTTTATAAGTGGCTTTGTTTTTTAAGTTATATCTGCTTAAAGACAGACACCGTATACGCTGACAAGCTTGATGATATTCAATACATCCTAGAGGCCGTCACGTCCAACAAAGACCTTGATCTGAGCAGCACTGCAGGATGGTGGGAGATATACTATGAAGACAAAAATTGCAACGAGCGTACCACTAATTTAATTAAAAATATACGCTCAGCAGGGAGGGAGAATCGCCTAGGTCTAGAGGTTCATAAGCGGAAGGCGCTTGCATTTTATTTTTCGGAATTTAGAGGCTTAGCCATTTCTCTGCGGGCTGCAAGGGACTCGGCCGGCCACCTCGTGCCGCAAGGTGAGGCAGAAGAGCAATTCAACAATTTGTATGCAGCAATCGCCCTAAGAGTATTTGAGCTCAGCAAGTTACTGGCGCCTCTCGTTGAAACGATCGCCCTGTCTAACAGTGAAGACGTTTCGAGGTTCAGCTTTCGGATAATTACCGCTTCACAAGAAGAGCTAAATCGGTACCGAGAACTTTGCAATTTAAAGCCACATCCTATAACTGAATCAACATCTGAAGACGATAGAGGCGACGCCGAAGGCAGGATCCATATGGAAATATTGTCAGGAGTAATCGAAGAGAGCGAAGATCGAATGCTTGATCAGATTCAGGAAATAAAAGAAGAGTTGCTCGTAAGTGTAGAGCAAGCCAGGAGAGAAGTCATGGCAGCCGTAGTGAATTCTTCTATGGCTGGACATGGTCAAGAGCAGTTAATTCGTGAAAGTGACAGCATTCAAAAGAGTAGTTCTACGAAGACAATTGGAGCGCCGCTCAGCAAAGATCAAATATTTAGTAAGCTTCTCGAATTAAGAGGTCAAATTTACAAGTCTATGTCTTCGCAGGTGCAAGGATTTGAGCACTGGCACAATATCCTGCAAAAGCCCATAATTGCTGAGATTTGCAGATCAGGTTGCAAGAGTTACGCTGAGGTAAAAGGTCTGCCGGGTTTCAATTCACGTATCCTGCAAGCCAACAGCAGCTTCGCTCTGCAGGAACAAGAGAAAGAGTTTGCCAAGCCCATCGACCAGGTCTTGAATCGTTTCGTTTAAAATTGACAATCCAAATTAAGGGCTAAGCAACAGCTTTTGTCTCATTGCACTTGCAAGCGAATTTCCTGAGCAAAGCCTGTGGGAGTCTCAACAATAATTTCAGAGCCCCAGCCAAGAATCCAGCGGCGAAAGTCGACATCTCGTGCAACTGTCCATGGCGGGAGGTCTAGTTCCATAGGGTAAGGGTGGCTATCGTCTGGAAATGGAGTCAGTACAAGCGGTGCTTTAGATCTGTGGCACCATTGATCACTGGTTAACGGCTTCGACATTCGTATCTGATTGAGTGGATATCGCTGCAAACCTTCTCTCAAGAAATTGTAAGCCCGAGATGTACAACGAAAGCGGACGGTGATTAGTAGTTTGGCTAGTTCGTCTGGTTGTGCAGTGCTTAGTTGTTCTTGCGAAGCAGCGTCCTTGCCGAGGTAGATGCCACCGCTGAGTTCCATCAGACGAGTAAGCCGAAGGACTCCAGC
Organism: Synechococcus sp. A15-28; assembly: GCF_014280175.1. Lineage (GTDB taxonomy): Bacteria > Cyanobacteriota > Cyanobacteriia > PCC-6307 > Cyanobiaceae > Parasynechococcus. The sequence continues at coordinate 1,587,096 of NZ_CP047931.1, read as the reverse complement.
AACACGTTGCTCCGGCGTGCGTTGGAAGCCGCTTTCAACCTGACGTAGTGCCAGCCGGTCCAAACGTTCTGTACGGATCAGGCCCCGTTCGTAGCCGACAGCGTCATCCTCAAAAGCCAAATACCAACCGATGTTGTGAAAGAGCAGTTGTATGGGCCATACGTGGATCGGTTCTCTTGATTCCTCTCCGAATGTGGCCGCATCGGAGAAGCGCTCCAACAACACCCTCTGACGCAATGAGATTGCAGCCTCAAGTTTTTCTGCCTGTGCTGGTACCGCAAGAGAATCTCGGCGCACCAGATCGGGGTGCACGATCGAACGATTCGCAAAGACCCTTACCGGTGGCTCGTGCTCCCTCAGTACACCTCCCCACCGAAGTCGCTCATCGAGCTCTGCGAGCAAGTCCTGAGCTGTGGGATCACCAAGACGGGAGACTGCCTGGCTCACCACCTGGTGCACTTCCCGCAGCCGCGCTGCCGAGAGCACCGCAGTACCTAGGCCGTAGCCGTGGCGCACATTGTCGTTGCGGGTGCGAAAGCCATAGGGGGTGAGTATGCGCTCCACGTCCTTGCGCAGGGTGCCGGCTTCACCTGGCATGTAGACACCGCCGAGCTGGCTGATCAGGTGCTCCTGCAGTCGCACTCCCTTCTCGCAATTAAAGGGGTGATGCAACAGATAGCGCAGCAGGCTGAAGACCCGAATAAACACGCTTCGGTCGGCCATCGGAGGCCAGCCGCCCAGGTTCAGCCCACCCAGGTTTTCTGGGGCAGGGGGTGGCTCAATGGGTTGTTGCGTTGGCGCGGCATCGAGAAAACCCTGGCTCTGGAGCCAAAGGAGATCTGCCTCCAGGGCATCCACATCGCAATAGCACTCGCCGCGCAGGCGAGAGAGGTAGGCCGCAGCCCGTTGGGCCATCGCCCCTTCCGGCAGTGGATTGCAGATTGCCTCCAGCTCTGCTCGGGTGGTGACATCGCCAGCGCTAAGACCCGGATAGCGGCTGAGAAGTTGCAGCAGATGGAGCAGTCGCTCCAGGTCCAACAATCGTGAGTAGCAGTGGAGCTCCTTGGCCTGCTCGCGATTGCGGGCAGCTGAGATGCGCTTATTGAGCCGCGAGATTTCTGCAGCAAGCTCCTTGGCTGGATCACCGTCTGCAGCGGGGTTGTAATCCACCAGAACCGCAAAGCCTTCACTGCGAGAGGGTTGAAAGTCGCGGTCGTTCAAGGCTGCTGCAAATTGCTGGACCACCAGCTCGGGCACCTGGCGCTCGCGCCGCTTGTTCCACTCCAGGCACACCTCAAGTGGGGTGCGCATCCACCAACCGATCCACTCCACCGGCCTGTCCAACTCCAGCCGCTGGGTGAGCGCCAAACGCCAGGGCCTCTGAGCATGGGTGGCATCGATCAACACCGATCGCCCTGCCGCCACGCTCGCCTGAATCTCCGCGTGTAGCCGATCCTCCACCTCATGCCAGTGGCCCTGGATCATCGGGTCGCCATAGAGTTCATCACGGATCCGATCCGTGGAGAGCAGCTCCGCATCCAGCAGCGGCGCAAGAAGCGTCGCAATGGTGGTCTTCCCGCTGGCTGGCGGTCCAATCAGCAGATGGCAGCGCAGGGCGGCAGCCATGAATAAATGCAAGATGTCTGCATCCTGAGCATGCAGCAAAAAAATGGCTTGTCCTTGCTGCGAATAACCAAGGCAACTGATGTTGCATTAGTCAGCCTCCACGTCATGAGCTGAGCCAAACGGTTGCCAAACGGGTTCCTGCGGCTGAGAACCCTTTTCCCTACTCAACAAACGGTTCAAACGGGTTTAGCCGCCTTCACCATCACCAGTGTCTGGAGAAAAGTCAGATTCCTGGTCCCAGGCATATGTTCCCCCCACTTGGTGGGTGTTTTGGAAAAGTTCTGAACCTCTATGAGCAGAAACCTCTTCAGAACCGTTTGATCCGTTTGATCCGTTTGCTACTGGGGTCTTGGCGTTTGCGAATCGTTCGCGAACCGTTTGCACGTTGAAAGCTGCATCAATCACCCCTGGATGGTCAGCAGCATCGTCAGCACGACGAAAGCGGAGGAACGGCACCACGCTGCCTTTGCCATCGATGCGGTACTGACCCTTATCCAGCGGTCCTGGTGGCAATGGGATGCCGATGCCTTGCAGCATCTCCACCAGCGCCCTTTTGAACGTCTTGGTGGTGAGAGCCTCGCCAGTTTCATTGGCCTCAAGCCAGCTCCGGTAGTTGGTTAGGAGGTGGGTTTGAGGATCGGATTTGAGGTTTCCAACGCCTTGGGCATGCAATGGCTTGCCGTCCGACTTGAGCATGGAGTCGTAAACCAAGCGCTCGTTTGCCCACGCAGCGAGAGGGTTGGAGTCGAGCAGTGATTGCTTGGCTGCATTACGCCGAGTCTCTGATATCAGGTTGCGGCTCATTGCCCTAATGGCATCAGCCGGATCCATATCCAGAACCCAATTCACCATCGTTGACAGCTCTGGCACCAGCTCACCGCGCCAGTTGCCTTCTCCGTCGTCTTCGCACATCACCCGCTCATCCTTGAAGTCGATGACCTTTTCAACGAACAAGCTGCGGCGCCGATTGTTGATTGCAGCAGAGGCATCCTTGAAATTCACCGAGCTATTGCCGGTGAGGACGACAACACCCCCATAGGTGAAGTCACAGTCTTCGCTGCTGTTCTTTTTCTCTGCGCGGATGCGGTCGCGACCTGTGAGGGCTTTGAGCATTTCCCCTGTGCCCTTGTAGTCCTGTGATTCGCTGAAGACAGCCAGCTTTTTGCCAGAGAGGCGATGGCTCTCAAAACGACTCTTGGAATCTTCGAGCTGGCTCAGATCACAACTGACGGTGTTGATGACGCCGACGATGGCAATGATCAGATTCGTCAGCACTGTTTTGCCGGTGTGGGCTGGGCCAGTGATCTCCAGAAATGCCTTCAGGCTTCGTCCAGTCAGGCAATGCCAAACAAAGGCCCGATACATCTCAACCAGCTCAGGATCACCAAGACGATCCAGAAGGAAGGCTTTGATCTTTTTCGGTTCGCGATCTCCTGGCTCGTAGTTCAGGCGCAGAACAAAACGGTTGCCATTGTTTGGTGAGTGCTTGATGCACTCCCTGCTGTCGAGATCGAGACAGGTGTTCAGGAATGGCAGCAACCTGCGGCTCGGCTTGGGAATAGCGCTGGCAACGCCACGACGTAGTTGTGAACGGTCGCTGCTGAGGTCACGAAGATCGCGACTGCTCCACTCGTTGCGAACGTAAAACTCCTCTTGGAGAGCGTTCACCACATCGTGGGTGTTCTGCTCCTGCCAATGAGTGCCAGTGAAGATGTCCCACTTCGAAGGGCCAGAGTGATTGGCCCTGATTTGGGTGCTAAGAGCCTCTGTCAGGAAATTGCCGCGTTGTAGTAAGCGCTCAGTGTTCCAGTAGGCGACTGTTGGCTCAGCCCAGCGTTTGCGAAGCCAGTATTCATCCGTTTGCTCAGGGTGAGATGCACCCCTCAGCAGGAGCGTTTCGCGGTCATCGTCATCAAGTAGAGAGGCCTGCTGAAACTCAGGATCGCTAAGCAGGGAATAGTCGCAGAGGTGATACAGCTCGGTCATGTATCGGCCGCGATCGCGGGGGTAGATCCGTCCGATCTGACCTCTGAAAAATGGGTTTTGATCAACGCCTAACCACCGGCATTTGTCTGCCTTAACCACAAATAACGGCTCTTGGTGGCTTTTAACGATCAGAAGCAGCAGCCCGCCTTCCATTGCCGCCTTTTGATGGCGGAGAGCCTTTTCTTCCTCATCGGGACGATCAGGAGTGATGTAATAACAGCACCATGCACCTCGATATCTGAGGTCTTGGTATCGCAGCACCATTTCCTGATGGGATTGAGCATGGTGCGGCTGGCAGAAGGCGTTTTGCTGCCGGATCTCAACCGCAGCCTGTGCGTCGATGAGATCAGGAAATTCGTAGACACATCGAAAGTCAGGGTCAGGGTCTCCAAGGCTCCGTAACTCCTCCAGATAGGTGGAGACGCCTTCAAAATTGAAGATCGGCCAACCATTAGGGCCTGGACCTTTGAGGAACCTGGTCTTACCAAAACCCTTTTTGGTGGTGTCAGCGTGCTCTGTGAGCAGCTCAGAGGTCTCTGGATCGCGAAATACTCGTTGGTGTGGGGAGAACTCGTAGATGGTCCCTGCGGGGCCATCTACTGGCCTGGTGGTGGTCACAATTAAGACGAGAAATTGTTCGAACGCACAGACCCCTCAAGCGGTTGCATCCGCTAAGGGGTCTTTCTCTGTCAGAGCTTTCGCAGCGCAGCACGCACCACCTCTGCACGGGTGCTGTTGGTGGCCTTGGCGACAGCATCGACGCGCTGAGCCAGGCGCTGATCAACGTCGGCACTGAGGCGCACTTCGCGCTTGCCTTCAACACTCAGTGATCTGCGGGACATGAATCGGACCGAAATGGGTTCGATTACGTTTTGGCAGGCTTGCAGATCCACTGCAACAACTGGGATCTAAGCTATCGGTCAGTTTATATACGAGAGCTTGATAGCTAGACTGCAGCTGGTGTGAAGGCAGCTGAGATGCAGCATTCCCTGCCAGAGCCCGGTGCCACCGAGCCATTGGTTGATCCGGTTGTCCAGTCGTGTGAATCCCTGGCCGTGGGTGGCCAGCTCGAGCTGGTGAAGAACCTGCTGCATGGCCATGGCGGATGCCGAACGCTGATCTCCTTAAGTTTGTGGCGCACGCTGCCGGTTGTTCCACGATCACTTCGCTGCGACTCATCACGGTTTTTGGTCTGCTGCTGCTCGAGCCAGTGCCTGCCGCTGGCCAGCGTGTGGTGCCAAGGCTCAGCGACGACTGTCCCATCGGCTATGCCTACACCCGCAACGGCCGCTGCTGCAGTTTTGGGCGTCGCGTCGAGCAGCTGCAGCCCCGTCAGGGTCGCGATTGCCCACCGCAATGGATCAACGTGGGTGGCGGTTACTGCCGTCGGGAATGACGAGGTCTGCTTCTCCTGAGCTCACCGTGCTCTTTGACGGGGGCTGCCCGCTTTGCGTGCGGGAAGTCACCTTCCTCAGGGGTAGGGATCGCCTGGGTTCCCTGGGCTTCATCGACATCGATGCCATGGACTACGACCCGGAGTCCCACCAGGGCATCAGCTACGAAGAAGCCATGGGTCGCATCCATGCCATCACCGGAGCCGGAGAGGTGCTGCGCGATGTCGCTGTCTTCCGTGAGGCCTATCGATTGATCGGGCTGGGATGGTTGTACGCACCCACCCGCTGGCCCGTTCTTTCCGGCCTTGTGAACTGGTTGTACGGCGTCTGGGCCGACCGTCGGCTGCAACTCACACGCCGTCCCGATCTGCGCACTCTTTGCGATGAGCGTCAGCGTTGTCGCCTGGAGACCTCCTCCAGTTGATCCTGCGTTATCAGGATTTCGTGGCCTGCAGAAACCTGTTGTTCACTCCAGCGCACAATGCGGTGAAGTCCCCGCCCACACCCTGTGCAGGATCGATCGACACCACCTTTTGAAGGATTCTCGGAACGCGTCACCGATGGCAGTGACGATGACCGCACCGTTGCCTACGGCCGCTGGTTGAAGCGACTGCGTCAGAACCAGTCGGATGCGGAGGGGGAAGACGCCAGTGCCGATCAGACCGCTGACGACGAGGCCCGTTGATCAGGCCTTGGCCCCTGGCTGGCGGTAGATCAATTTGAGCGGCCACAGCGCCAGGGGGAGGGCCAGAGCCAGGGTCGTGGACATCAGCAGTCGGCGCATGCGGTTCGGACGCGACAACTCCAGGATGGCTCGAGTGACGGGTGCCCTGCCAGTCCCGTTCCGGTGGATCTCGTTAAGGTCCTGAAAGACCTCAACCGCATCGGATGCTGCCCGCGTCACCGGCCTGGAGTCGTCTCGGTGAGCATCTGCGGGAAACCCAGATCATCGGGTCGATCCAGAGCACCCTCTACTGGGATCAGAACACCCGCATGCCCAGTGGTGGTGCTGCCTGGCGTGGGGAGCAGCTGACCCTGCTGGCGACCCAGCTGCATGCCCGGCAGAGCTCCGCGCACTACGCCGAGCTCATCAATGCAGCCCGTGAGGAATGGAACCTGCAGACAGACACCGATGACCATGGCCCGCGGGGGCGCAATCTCGATCTGCTGGAAGAGGATCTGCGCCGCCAGCAATCCCTGGATCCCGCTCTGGTGGCGGCCCTCGCCACCGCCAAAGCGAATGGTTACAACCAGTGGCAACAGGCCCGGGCCGCGGCTGACTTCTCCCAGTTCGCGCCGGCGTTGCAGAGCTTGATCCAGCTGCGGCAGGAGCAGGCCCGTCAACTGGCCGAGCCCCGGTCCTGCTGGGAAACCCTGGCGCAGCCCTTTGAGCCAGACCTCAGCCTCACGCGTCTGCAGGAGGTGTTCGCCCCCCTGCGCCAGGCCTTGCCGGAACTGGTGGCAGAGAGCGCCTCGTCTCCCCGCTCCAGAACCGCTAGCTGGGACCTGCCGGAGACGGCCCAGCAGCATCTCTGTGACGAGCTTTTGAAGAGCTGGGGTCGCGATCCATCAATCACCTGCGTGGCACGTTCGCCCCATCCCTTTTCCATCACATTGGGGCCAGCCGACTACCGCATCACCACCCGGGTGGTGAGGGGGCAGCCCCTGTCCTGTTTTCTGGCGACGGCCCATGAGTGGGGGCATTCCCTCTACGAACAGGGTTTGCCGGATCAAAGTCATCAATGGTTTGCCTGGCCCCTCGGTCAGGCGACGTCCATGGCTGTGCACGAGAGTCAGTCGCTGTTCTGGGAAAACCGGGTGGCCCGCAGCCGTCCTTTCGCGGAGCAGTGGTGGACGCAATTCGCCGAGGTCGGTGCGCCCCTCGATGGGGCCGAGGATCTCTGGCAAGCCATGAACCCTCTGGCGCCGGGCCTGAATCGCGTCGAGGCCGATGAGCTCAGTTATGGCCTCCATATCCTGATTCGGACGGATCTCGAGATCGCCCTGCTGGAGCAAGGGCTCGAGGTGGCGGATCTGCCGGCGGAGTGGAACCGCCGCTACCGCGACATGCTCGGCGTCACGCCCTCCAATCATTCAGAGGGCTGTCTGCAGGACGTGCACTGGAGCGAAGGCCTGTTCGGCTACTTCCCCTCCTATCTGCTGGGACATCTGATCAGTGCCCAGTTGAGCGAAGCGATGGCCACCGAGATCGGCGCCCCTGAGGACCATGTCGCCAGCGGTGACATCACGCCGATGCTGGGTTGGTTGCGGCGGCATGTGCATCCGGTGGGTCGCGCCTTGAACGCAGAGGATCTTGTGCTCCAGGTCTCAGGACGTCCACTGGACAGCACGGCTTTTCTGCAGCATGTGATAGGCAAGGTTCAGGCCCTGCAGAGGACTTGATCCATGGCCGGCACGATATCGGGTTAATTAAGTGAATTTATATTGAAGATTTCGTGCCATAGCGGTCTCGCTCCAGGGATCGGTCGGGCTGCCCGTAGGATCCCGGCGCTGTCGTCCGCCATCAATGGCCAACCTCGATAAAGCTCCAAGCCGCAGCATGCCCAACCTGCTGCATGTGCTGCCGGCCTTCGCTGATGAAGCCGAACTTCGCCTCAACACGATCGTGGAGCTCAACTCCAACACGATCAACAAGTACGAGCTGATCACGGAAACCGGCCATCTGAAGCTGGATCGTGTCGGTTATTCCTCCCTGGCTTACCCCTTCGCCTACGGCTGCATTCCCCGCACCTGGGATGAAGACGGCGACCCCCTCGACATTGAAATCGTCAACGTCACTGAGCCATTGGTTCCCGGCTCCATCGTTGAAGCTCGCATCATCGGCGTGATGACCTTCGACGATGGTGGTGATGTGGATGACAAGGTGATCGCCGTGCTTGCCGACGACAAGCGGATGGATCACATCAAGAGTTTCGAAGACCTCGGCGAGCACTGGAAGAAGGAAACCACCTACTACTGGGAGCACTACAAGGACCTCAAGAAGCCCGGCACCTGCAGCGTGAATGGATTCTTCGGCACGGAGAAGGCGGTGGAGATCATCAAAGGCTGCGAAGCGCGCTACATGGCTGAGATCGACTCCAAGCTGGTGGAATGATCCACCACTGAGGGTCCCCGCCTCTAGCGCTGGTACATGTTCACCAGCACTGCCCGTTTGGCCTGAGGCTGTTGGGGATGGCCGCGATGGGCACCCCGTTGGCTGGAGATCACCATGTCTCCGGCCTTTGCCAACAGCGGCAAAGCATCAAGCCCCTGCAGTTGGCTGTATTCATGCCGGTTGAGGCCATTGGCTTCATTGAACTGGCTGCTGCGTTTCCAGGAACGTCGATCCCGGTGCGTGACAGGGACGTAGCAGTAGGGTCCATCGCTGAGGTCCCGAACGTCCGTCAGGAAGACGAAGGACTTGAACTTCTGCGATCGGCCGTCGCAGTGGTAACCCCGGGTGTCCCGCACGCCGCGGTTGATGTAGAGGTTGCGGCACTTCACCCGCATCGGCAGCAGCGATGAGGCCAGCAGCAGTCGGCTGATCAGGCACTCGTGCAGGCAGGTCGTCACCCATTCCGCCATGGCCTCACTGAGGCGCTCCGGATGAAAGATGTCCACCATGCCGGCATCGCTGCCGCTGCGGCCATCCGGGCTGTTCACCCGGTGGTTGATGACGGCTTGTTCAGCATCCACGAAGTTCTCGTAGCCCTTGATCCGTCGCTTGTTCGGCAGGTTGAGGATGGCCTTGGAGGCCAGCTGTTTGGTTTTCCCCGCGTCCAACTGCGCCAGCAGTTGATTCACCTCGGCGTTGATGGCTTTCAGGGGCTCTGGGGGCACGACATGACGCACCACCAGGACCCCCTGGCGTTGCAGAATCCAGGCTGCCCGCAGGAAAGCGCGTTTGCTGCTGCTCAGGGCGGCGAACTCCACGCTCAGCCGTTCCATGGCTGCCTCGCGTTCTGTGCCGCTCAGCAATCGAGGCAGGTGCGGGCTGCCGGCTGAGGTGGGATCTGCCAGGGAGGTCATGGCATGAGCGTAAAAGGATCAACCGGTGGACCTGTCTCAGTCGTCTTGTCGGTCAGGCCGGAGAAAATCTTAAAAACGCCGCTAAAACAGCTTTTGTGCTGATTTTCCACTCGAGTCTGCATAGCTTGAGACAAGCGGGTCTCATGAGTCTTGAAGCGGATCTCTGCTGCTGCTGTTGTTGCAGGAATGGTCGCCTCCGCGGGCTTGATGGCGCCCGTGGCGGCCCAGGAGCTGGCTCTGCGGAAGCCATCCGACACCAGGATCGTGCTCGATCTAGAGCAGCGACAGATCACGGTGGTCCGAGCAGGGCAGCGCTGGGGGCCATGGCCTGTCGCCATCGGCGATCCCCGGACGCCGAAACCCAAGGGGACCTTTTCCATCCTCTCGAAGCAGACCAACCCCGTGTACCTTTCCACCAAGGGGGGAAAACCCCGCAAGCTGGTGGGACCGTCAAGCCCGATCGGCGATCGCTACCTCGGTTTCCATCGCGGTGATCGCGGTGAATTCGGGATTCACGGCACACCCTGGCCCCATTGGGTCAGGACCAGGGCGGCGGTCAGCCTCGGATGTGTGCGCATGCTCAACGCCCACATCCGTGAACTCTTTGATGTTGTTGAGGTGGGGACACCGCTGCAGATTCAGGGCTGATCAGGCTTCAGGGCGGACCTCGTCGAAGATTTCCTTCAGGATGGCCCCTGCGCCCTGCTGCTTGAGCTTGCCGGCCAGTTCGATACCGATGGACTCGGGCTCATTTGCAGCACCACTGGCTTGATCACGGATCAGACGCTTGCCATCGAGGCTGGCCACCATCCCCGTGAGGACGAGCTCATCGTTGTTGATCTGGCTGTTGACGCCGATCGGCACCTGGCAACCGCCCTCCAGCTCCCGCAGGAAGGCACGTTCCGCCAGACAGCGACGGGAGGTGGTGCTGTGCTCCAGCACTTTGATCGCCTCCAGTACTTCAGGCTTGCCCTCCACGCATTCAATCCCAAGGGCTCCCTGTCCAACGGCGTGCAGGGAGATGTCGCCAGGGATCAGTTGGTGAATCCGATCGGCGAAGCCAAGGCGGCCGAGTCCAGCGGCGGCCAGGATCAGGCAGTCGTAATCGCCGCGGTCCAATTTCTCCAGTCGGGTGATCACATTGCCCCGCACGTCCTTGAAGATCAGGTGCGGGTAGTGGTGCCGGAGCTGTGCCAGGCGGCGCAGGGAACTGGTTCCCACCACCGCTCCTTCGGGAAGCGTCTCGAGTTTGTAGGCCTGATTCTTGGCATTCACCACCAGCGCGTCAGCGGGGTCTTCCCGTTCGGTGATGCAGCCGAGCATCAGGCCTTCGGGAAGGTTGGTTGGGAGATCCTTGAGGGAGTGGACGGCGATGTCTGCACGATCCACCAGCATCTGGACTTCCAGTTCCTTGGTGAACAGGCCCTTGTCGCCGATCTTGGCCAGGGCGACATCCAGGATCTTGTCGCCCTGGGTGGCCATGGCCTCAACAGTGATCTTCAAGCCCGGATGGGCCTTCTCCAGTTCCGACTTGACCCAGTTGGTCTGCACCATGGCCAGCTGGCTGCGTCGTGAGGCGATGCGCAGTTCGGTGAGAGCCATGAAGCGGGCGAATCAGCCGCCCAGACTACGGACTCAAGGTCTCCCACACCGTGAATGTGAAGCAGCTGCGGTGGATCAAGGCTCTGTGAATAGTGCGTAACATTGTCACCTCTAACCCTTTGACGTATGCCAGGTCCAGTTGTGAACGGTGTACGCCAATCCACGTTGTCCAGTTCCTCATTATCCGATGGTTCCCCGGAAGAGCCCCGGCTGCCCCTGATGGCGGAGGGCACGATCCGTTTGCTGCTGTTGAGCAGTGGTGATCTGCTGATGGCACGGTTGCGCACCACGACCGACAGTGATGGTCAGCCCGCTTATCAGTTGATCCGTCCCCGGCGGGTGCAAGGGAAGGAAGGCGCCACCGAAGGCTTCACGTTGGCCCCCTTCCTCAGCGGACTCACTCCTCAGAGCAACGTGGTGTTGTTCAAACATGCTGTGGCATCGGTTCTCGAACCCGACGGGATGCTCCTGCAGGCTTACGCAACCCAGACCTCCCAGGAATGCCCCTTGGAAGAAACACCGGTGGAGCGGCTCAAGCGGGCCTTTCAGGAGTTCACGGAGAATTTCGAGGAGTGAACACCGGTTGGAGTTGCTCTGCTCAGTGAATGACCGCATAGCCATTCAGAAAAAAACCCCGGTTTGCGCCAGGGTTTGATCTCTTCCGTGTGAGGAGGGCGTCTCAATTCCCTCTTCACTCTTATACGGCGGCGAGGGCAGCCCCGATAGGTGCAGTTGTACTTATGTGATGGGGGAATTCTTGCCAGACTGGGGCCTCCCGGGGTGGTGCAGTGAACGAGGCTTACGTGCTGGTGGCGATCATTCTCTGCGTCTGGCTGCTGGTCAAGTTGCTGCCGGGAATGGAGCCCTGAGGCTCAGCCAGCTCCTATTTGATGTACTCCTTGAGGACGCCGTTGCGGTTGGGGTGGCGCAGTTTGCGCAAGGCCTTGGCTTCAATTTGACGGATGCGTTCGCGGGTCACATCGAAGATCTGGCCGATCTCTTCGAGGGTTTTCATCCGGCCGTCATCCAGGCCGTAACGCAGGCGGAGCACATCCCGTTCGCGGGGGCTGAGGGTGGCGAGAACTCCTTCGAGATCTTCACGAAGAAGATTTTTGGCCACGTCCTGTTCAGGGTTCTCAATGTCGGCTTCGATGAAGTCGCCCAGGCGTGAATCCTCCTCCTTGCCGATCGGCGTCTCCAGAGAAATCGGCAACTGAGCGCTCTTGGCGATGAACCGCAGCTTCTCGATGGTCATTTCCATCGATTCAGCGATCTCTTCTTCTGTCGGCTTACGACCGAATTCCTGGCTCAGGACCTTGGTGGTTTTCTTGATCCGGGAAATGGTCTCGTAGAGGTGCACCGGCAGGCGGATGGTGCGGCTCTGGTCGGCGATGGCACGGGTGATCGCCTGACGGATCCACCAGGTGGCGTAGGTGGAGAACTTGTAGCCCTTCTCGTGATCGAACTTCTCGGCAGCACGAATCAGGCCGAGGCTGCCTTCCTGAATCAGGTCCTGGAAGCTCAGGCCCCGGTTCATGTACTTCTTGGCGATCGACACCACCAGGCGCAGGTTGGACTGCACCATCTTTTCCTTGGCCCTGCGGCCCAGCATCAGACGCCGACGGAAGCGGATCAGGGGCATTTCCACAAGAGCCGCCCACTCCTTCTTGTCGGGTTCCCGGCCGTTGTCACTCTCGAACTGCGCAGCGAGCTCCTCAAGGTGGAGGAGATCAGCGATTTTTCGTGCCAGCTCAATCTCCTCATCCGGTCGCAACAGGCGGATGCGGCCGATTTCCTGCAGGTAAACCCGGATGGAGTCTTCGGTGTAGACGCCCTTGGGGCCGATCTTGATGCTGGCCAAAGCTTTGGCTTTGGCAGCCTTTTCAGCAGCGATGGCTTTGGCCTTCTCCTCCGGAGACAAGACGATCTCAGGCTTGGCCACCACCGCATTGGCAGGAGCCGCAGCAGCGTCTGCGCCGGTTTTACTGCTGGCTTTTTTGGCTGTGGCCTTCTTGGCGGCAGGTTTCTTGGCGGTCGCAGACTTGGCCGTGGATTTCTTCGCGCTGGATTTTGGAGCTGCCTTGGCTGCTTCCGCTTTCTTGGGGTCGGCTGCTGCCAGAAGCTCATCGGCCGCGGCCGTCAGGTCCTTGGCGCTGGCTTTGCTGCTGCTGCGCCGTGCCGGTGCTTTTTTTGTTTCAGCCTCGGGCGCGACCTCACTCACCTCTCCTTCGGAGTTGGCCAGCAGAACGATGTCCGGCTTGGCTGTTTTGGTGGCGGCAGGGCTCATGGTCAATGACGCGAGAAGACGAGAAGACGGAGAACAGCACCCATGACCGAGGTCTTCCTTCATGGGAAGGAAGACCCTGACGACGTCCAAGCAACTCAGATCTCAACGGCAGAGCCGCGTTGAAGAATGTCGCTGGTGATCAATGGAAAACTGTGGCGGTGACCGTTGGTGGTCTCTTGGATCAGGGTTCTGTGCCGTCCGGGGTGGTCTCAGACCGGTCGAAGTGGCAGGACCATGGCCCTGACTTCAGACTGCGTGTCTTCCCTCTGGATCGAGCGCAGTGTTGACCAATACATAGTCAACATTCTCACCTTAATGAAGTTTTCAGGCCTTTGCAACCCAGCTGACGCGCCGTTTGACCTCGTTGAGGTCTGGCTCGAGGCTGGGCGTGAAGGCAGCACGTTCACCTACAGCGCCGATCAGACCCTTGGATTGAAGGCGGGCGATCTGGTGCGGGTGCGGTTGAGGGGCCGACCTCTGCATGGACTGGTGGTCTCCCAGCGCACTCCAGCTCCGGATTCCACGGTGCCCGGCAAGGTGCAGGCGGTGGAGCGTCTCATTCAGCGGGCGGCTGTGGACCCTCGGTGGCGCCTCTGGCTTGAGGGTGTGGCTGAGCGCTGTCATCTCAGCGTGTTCCGGACGCTGAAAGCGGCCCTTCCCCCCGGTTGGCTGGGCCAGGCTCGCTCCCTTTCGGAGGGGCGTGCCCTGTTGTGGGTGGAGCGGGTGCAGCCTCCTGAGCCCACTCCCAGCCTCACTCCCCGTCAGCAGGATCTTCTCGGTGCGCTCGATGCCGCAGGGGCAGGACTGTGGCAGCGCTCGTTGGAAGCATCGGGGTTCAGCCCCGCGATGGTCCGTTCCCTGGAAACGAAGGGCTGGGTTCGCCGGGAGCGGCGCATCCAGTCCGCAGGCCCGTCATCCACCACTCCGCTGGAGGCCGCCAGGCCCCTCACCCGCGAGCAGGAGCAGGTGATGCAGTGCTTCAAGGCCGTTCCCGATGGAGAGGGGATGCTGCTCTGGGGCATCACCGGTTCCGGCAAGACGGAGGTGTACCTGCAGTTGGCGGAGCAGGAGTTGGCGGCCGGCCGTCACGTGCTGATGCTCACCCCAGAGATCGGCCTGATTCCGCAGTTGGTGGATCGGTGTCGGCGCCGCTTCGGCTCCAGGGTTCTCGAATATCACAGCGGATGTCGTGATCGGGAGCGCCTCCAGGTGTGGCGCCGCTGCCTGGAGCCCGATCAGCCGTTGCTGGTGGTGGGAACGCGCTCCGCGGTGTTCATTCCACTGACGCCGCTGGGGTTGGTGGTGCTGGATGAGGAACACGACAGTTCCTACAAGCAGGATGCCCCGATGCCCTGTTATCACGCCAGGGATCTGGCCTTCGATCGGATCGGTGCTGATGGTGGGCGTCTGGTGCTGGGCAGCGCCACCCCATCCCTGGACAGCTGGGTGCAACTTCGTCCCGATGGGCCATTGCATCTGGGGCGGTTGACCCAGCGGATCTCCCAGCAGTCCCTTCCTCCGGTCCATGTGGTGGACATGCGGCATGAGCTTGCCGATGGCCACCGTCGACTGATCAGTCGTCCGCTGATGGAGCGGTTGGCGGCGCTGCCGGAGAAGGGGGAACAGGCGGTGATTCTGGTGCCGAGACGGGGCTACAGCCCGTTTCTGGGGTGCCGCAGCTGCGGGGAGGTGGTGATGTGCCCCAACTGTGATGTGGCGCTCACGGTCCATCGCGGTTCCGGCGGTCGTGAGTGGCTGCGGTGTCACTGGTGTGATCACCGGGATGACATCGGCAACCGCTGCTCCCATTGCGGATCCACCGCCTTCAAACCCTTTGGCGCTGGAACCCAGAGGGTCATGGAGTTGCTCGCTGGGGAATTGGACGGGCTGCGGTTGCTTCGCTTCGACCGGGACTCCACCGGCGGCCGTGATGGGCACCGACGCTTGCTGGATCGCTTTGCCTCCGGCGAGGCGGATGTGTTGATCGGAACCCAGATGCTGGCCAAGGGCATGGACCTTCCCCAGGTGACGCTGGCGGCGGTGCTGGCAGCCGATGGCCTGTTGCACCGGCCCGATTTACGGGCCTCCGAGCAGGCTCTGCAATTGCTGATGCAGCTGGCGGGTCGCGCCGGGCGGGGGGAACGCCCCGGTCAGGTGCTGGTGCAGACCTACTGCCCGGACCATCCAGTGATTCGCCACCTGGTGGATGGCCGCTACGAAGATTTCCTGGCCCAGGAGGAGCAGTTGCGGCGGGAGGCGGGGCTGGTTCCATTCAGCCGCGCCTGTCTGCTGCGGTTGTCCGGTGAGTCCGCCAGCGCCACAGCCACGGCCGCATCGGTTCTGGCGGAGCGGGTTCGACCTCTCTGTCGCGACCGTGGCTGGTGGTTGCTGGGGCCGGCGCCAGCCCCGGTGGCACGGGTGGCTAGGCGCAGCCGTTGGCAGTTGCTGCTCCATGGTCCGGTGGGCTCCGCACTGCCGCTTCCCCCTGGACAGACCCTCTGGGACGAACTTCCCCGCGGTGTGGCTCTTGCTGTGGACCCTGATCCGCTGGAGTTGTAGGTCAGGAGGGGAGTTCCGGGAACCCGAATCCGAGACGGCGTCGAACCCCCTGCAGCAGAAGACTCAGCAGCAGCAGAACCGCCACCACAAGGCTGCCCAGGCCCAGAGGGTTCCAACGCCAGCTTCTGACCTCAAGGTCGATGGACTCCCCCCCATGAAGGGTTTGGCTCACTTGCCCTTGGTTCAGTTCAAGGGCCAGATCAAAGCCAGGCAGCTCAGGCAGTTGATCGAGATCCAGGCGCAGGCTCAATCGCTGCTGTACTCCGACAAGCCAGTTGCGCTCGATCAGCCGGATCTGAGGGGGAGGCAGGTCAATCCCGGCACTGTTGCTCAAGAGTGCAAGGGCCTGGATAAGAGTTGATCGGAAGGTCGCCGATGGCAGGGCTGCGGTGGTGATCCGCTGAGCCCCTGGATGGGGATGGTCCAGCGTCAGATCGGACCGGAGCGGCTCCAGCTTCTTTTCAAACCGTTGCTGCCAGGGAAGGAGTTGGTCTGTGCTGCTCTGGATCTCCCAGGTGAGCTGCAGGCGATCCGGTGCTGGGCTGGTGAGGTCGGCCTGCATATGAACGCAACCGCTGAGAACCACGGTCAGGGCCAGCAGCACGGCGGTGACCAGGACGGCGAACCCCAGGGCTGGAGCCTGGGTGGGGCCTGTGGGCGGCGGCGGTGGCGGCGGCGGTGGCGGCGGCGGTTTGCGCGAGTGACGTCGTCGGGCCGGCAGCGGCGCGGCGTCGCCACTGGCCTGGATCGATAGGGGCGGAAGCCGCATGGACCACCGCTCCGGACGGTCCAACGAGGGGGCTTCGAGGATTGTCAGCAACTGGCGGGCCTGCTGGCGGAGCTGTGGTTCACCGGAACGGCTCAGCAGCTGACAGATGGTGAGGGCCTCCTGGTCCTGCCCCCGACCCATCAGGGCCGTGACCATCAACAGCCGGACTCTGGCCCCCTCGGGATCCGGTAGGGGCCGTGCTTCCGCCAACGGGGTCAACAGCTCCAGGCACTGGCCGTAGTCGCCGCGTTCCAGTGCGGTTTCAGCGGCCGTGAGGTCCAGCGGAGCCTGTTGCTCGTTCACGCTTCAGCCGCGTCCCACCACCATCGTGCCGATGCCGGCGTCGGTGAACACCTCCAGCAGCAGAGCATGGGGCACCCGTCCATCGACGATGTGAGCTGCTGAAACGCCTTGTGCGAGGGCCCGAATGCAGCACTCGGTCTTCGGGGTCATCCCACCGGCCACCACACCATCATCGATGAGTTGACGGGCCTCCGAGAGGCGCAACTTACGGATCAGAGAATCTGGATCGTCCCGATCCTTCAGGATCCCAGGGGTGTCGGTGAGCAGGATCAACTTCTCGGCCTCGAGAGCTGCCGCCAGCTCGCCGGCCACGGTGTCGGCGTTGATGTTGTGAGCGCGGCCGTCATCCGGGGTGGCGGCAACGCTGGAGATCACCGGCACGTAGCCGCGTTCCAGCAGAGGCTCCAGCACATCCGGGTTGACGCGGGCCACATCACCCACCAACCCATGGCTGCCGTCGCCCCAAGGGCGTGCCTCCACCAACCTGCCGTCGCTGCCGCTCAGGCCGACGGCCCGCGTTCCGAGCTGGTTGAGTCCGTTGACGATCTGCTTGTTGACCCGCCCGACCAGCACCATCTCCACCACATCCATCGTGTCGGCATCGGTGACCCGCAGGCCGTCGCGAAATTCGGCAGGGATCTCCAGGCGTTTGAGCCATTGGTTGATTTCCGGGCCACCTCCATGCACCACCACCGGCTGCACTCCGACACAGGCCAGCAGGGCGAGATCCCGGAACACCGCCTCGCGCAGTTCGGCATGGGCCATGGCTGCACCGCCGTACTTGATCACGATGCGGCGCCCAGAGAACCTCTGGATGTACGGCAGCGCTTCACTCAGCACCGACACCCTCAGGGCATCGTCCCCGGATTGCATCGGCTCAGGCATCAGGCAGCAGCTTCAGATCGAAACAGGTTTGATCAACGGCGCTCAGTTCCGCCCTCATCCCCTCGGCGAAAAAACGGCCCAGACGATCCAGCTTCTCTTCCCAGCGATCCATTGGGACGGCGTTGCCTTCAAATCGAAGCCGCAGGCCATAGCCCGCATCGGACGACAGCTCCTCGATTTCTGTCAGCGAAGGTGGGTTGTCCTCATCCCAGAGCTTGAGAGCCTCAAGGGACGATTCCAGATGGGCCTTCTGCCCGTAGCGCCAACGGGTCACATCCCCCAGCAGCTTGCCCAGCTCGGGTGCCGCCTGTTCTCGTTCCGTCTTCAGCTGCGTCTTTGGGGTGACCCGTCTGGCGGGAGGAAGTTCCGATGACTTCAGCGCCAGGCCCCCCAGCAGAATCGGAATTCCGTAAAAGATGGTTGGCAGGCTCAGGTTGGCGCTTCCGGTGGCGTAAGCCACGCCACCCACCACGGTGAGAACGCCACCGCCAACGGTGACAAGGCTGCCGGGAGACAACAGATCTTTCATCGACGCCGAGGCAAGGACGCCATTGTGACCTCCCGGCCTTCAGGATGGGGCGGTGCAGGCTTGTGCTGAACGTGTCCGGACCTTCCCCCGAGGATCTCAACGCTGTGCTGCAGCAACTGGACGCCGATCGCGCCTGGTTGCTGCAGCAGATCGATGGAGGGCGCTGGCCTGAACTGCGCCTGGACCTGGCAGCACTGGAGCGGGAACTCGGCCAGATGCTGACCAGGGTCGCCGAGCTGGAGGAGGAGTCCAGCGCGCAGTGAGCTCAGAACGGAATCTCGTCCGTATCCGGCACCAGGGGGGCGGCATTCCAACTTGCGGCCTCAGGTTCCGCTTTGGCTGGTGGAGCAGCAGCTGCCGTTGGCGAGGGTTGCTGTTGCTGTGGTTTCGGAGTGGATGCCTGCCCCTGACCGATTGGGTGCATGCGCGCCAGGGTGAATTCCGCACGCTTCTCTTTCATCCCGTCCTGGCGCGGAACGGTGTTCATCCGCAGGCGACCTTCCAGCATCAGCCGCTGGCCCACCTGAACGCGGTTCTGAAGTTCCTGGGCCAGATTTCCCCATCCCACCACCTTGAGTTCACCGGGCTGATCGCCCTCCCGAAGCGGGTCGAACCGAACCTGCATTTCGGCGATGGGGGTCTGGTTGTCCTGGGTGTAACGAACCGTCGGCGCGTCGATCACCTCTACTTCCAGCACGCAGTGGTTCATGGCTTACACCGTCAACGGGGGTCATCCTGATGCAAGGTCGGGGGAATGGCCAGGGGCGGATCTGGTTGCTGTCGGGGACCGGTGAGGGCCCACCTTTGGCGGCAACTCTCCTGCGGCATGGATGGCGGGTTGAGGTGAGTGTGGTGACCCCATCCGCCGCCCGCGCCTATGCCGGGCTTGATCTGGATCGGATCGCTGTCGGACCACTCCAGGGTGAGGAGGCCATCGAGGCTGCTCTGAAGGGGGGTGATGTCTTTCGCTGGGTGATTGATGCGACCCACCCCTTTGCAGTGCGCATCAGCACGGATCTGGCCCGGGCCTGTGCCGAGTGCCGCCAGCCCCTGCTGCGGCTGCAACGGCCGCTGGAGCATGGAGGTGCTGTGCAGCTGCTGAATCAGATCGGTGACCTGGCAGGAATCGATCTCAACGGCCGGCGTCTGCTTTTGGCTCTGGGGGGGCGGCACCTTCCTGCCGTGCACAGTGCTGCCGTCGCGGTGGGCGCCGAGGTCTATGCCCGTTGTCTCCCCTCCGCAGATGGTCTCCGGGCGGCGCTGGCGGCCGGATTGCCGCCGGATCAGCTGGCGGTGGTCCGGCCGCTGCAGGGGGCCTGTGCCGGCGCGATCGAACGGGCCCTCTGTCGCCGCTGGCGGATCACGGATGTGATCTGCCGGCAATCGGGTGGTGTCACGGAGCGCCTTTGGCGCGGTCTGTCGGCGGATCTGAACCTGCGGCTGCTGATGCTGCGTCGTCCTGACTCCCCCGCAGGTGTGGAGACTGTGGAGAGTGAAGTCAGCCTGATGAAGCGGATTCAGAGCCCTCAACGTCCCTGCGCTGATGGCTGACCCCTCGCCTCTGATGCTGGTGCTGACCACGGAGGGGGATCTGGCCAGGGCGGAGGCCCTGGCCGAGGCTCTGTTGGAACGCCGATTGGTGGCCTGTGTCTCCTTGCAGCCACTCCAGTCGCTGTACCGCTGGAAAGGTGAGCTCCAGCGTGAGACGGAGGTGCAATTGCTGCTTAAAACAAGCACCCATCAATTGCAGAGGCTGCAGGAGGCCGTGATGGAGATGCACAGCTACGACACCCCTGAATGGTTGGCCTGGCCGGCGGAGGCCTCCGCCGGCTATGGCGACTGGGCTTTGGAGCAGCTCAGTTCAGATGGGCCGCAGCCAGATCCCGCAGGGATACCTGGGGACGGGCCCCCAGCTGAGTGACGATCTGCCCGGCGCAGAGGGCCCCCAGCTGACCACAGCGCTCCATGGATTCTCCCTGGGTGTAACCGTGCAGAAATCCGCCGGCGTAGAGGTCTCCGGCCCCTGTGGTGTCCACCAGCTCCCCCAGGCCGAAGATGCCGATGTTCCAGCGTTGGTCGCCGCTGAGCACCACAGATCCCTCCCCTCCACGGGTGATGGCAATCACAGAGCAGCAACCGCCCACCTTCTCCAGGGCGGTTTCGAAATCATCGGTTTCGTACAGGGACTTGATCTCCACCTCATTGGCGAACAGAACATCCACATGACCATTCACCAGCTCGAGGAAGCTATCGCGATGGCGGTCGACGCAGAAGCCGTCTGAGAGCGAAAGGGCGACCTGGCCACCGGCCTCACGGCATACCTCCGCCGCGGCGATGAAGGCACGCTTGGCGGCCGGGCTGTCCCAGAGGTAGCCCTCCAGGTACAGCACCTTGGTGTCGCGCACCATCGAGAGGTCGAGATCATCGGGCTCCAACTGGGTGGAGGCCCCGAGGAACGTGCACATGGTTCGTTCCGCGTCGGGGGTGACGTAGATCAGGCAGCGGGCCGTGGTGGCTCCCGTGGTGGCCGCAGGTGTGTCGAAACGGGCTCCGACCGCACGGATGTCGTGGCTGAAGATGCCGCCGAGCTGGTCATTGCGCACCCGACCGATGAAGCCGGCTCGCCCACCGAGCTGGGCAATTCCCACCATGGTGTTGGCCACGGAACCTCCGGAGGTTTCCAGTCCGGGACCACTGGCGGTGTACAGGGTCTCAGCCTGTTGTTCATCGATCAGGGCCATTCCGCCCTTCTGGAGGCCGTGTTCCGTCAGAAAGCTGTCATCGGTCTGCACCAAAACATCCACGATGGCGTTACCGATGCCCACCACATCGAGGCTGCAGCTGCCGGGGAAGCGGGTCATCACGGACGGAACACGGAGCCCGCAGTATGGCTTCCGGCGGATCAGGCGCTGAGCAGCGCCCGTTTGGGCCCGTGGATCGGGTCCTCCACAACGATGGTCTGGTCGCGGCTGGCACCGAGGGAGACGATTGCAATCGGCACCTCCATCAGGTCAGCGAGGAAGCGCAGGTAGGCCATGGCCGCCTCCGGGAGATCCTCGAGCTTGCGGCAGTCCTCGGTGGAACACTGCCAGCCGGGAAGGGTCTCGAAGATCGGGGTGCAGCGGGCAAAATCCTCGGCGCTGCTGGGGAAATGCTCGATGCGTTCCCCGTCCAGCTCGTAGGCGACGCACACCTGGATGGCATCCAATTCATCCAGCACATCCAGCTTGGTGACGGCAAGGCAGTCCAGGCCGTTCACCTGAACCGCATAGCGGCCGATCACGCCGTCGAACCAACCGCAGCGACGTCGTCGTCCCGTGGTGGTTCCGAATTCGCCGCCTCGCTCGGTGAGCTGGTCGTTGAGTCGGCCGCTGAGTTCCGTCGGGAAAGGCCCTTCGCCGACGCGTGTGGTGTAAGCCTTGGCCACGCCAATCACCCGGTCGATCAGGGTGGGTCCCACACCGGCACCGATGCAGGCCCCACCGGATACTGGATTAGAGGAGGTGACGTAGGGATAGGTGCCGTGATCGAGGTCCAGCAGAGTGCCCTGGGCACCTTCGAACAGAATGTTCTTGCGGTCGCGGGCCGCCTGATGAATGGCCTGGGTGCACTCCACCACATGGGGAGCCAAGCGCTTGCCGTAGCCCAAGTACTCCTTGATTACCGCCTCGGGATCGAGGGGGTCGACGCCGTAGATCGTCTCCAGCAGTTGATTCTTCTCCCGGAGAGGTCCCTCGAGGCGTTCCCTCAGCCGCGCTTCATCCAGCAGGTCGATCACACGGATCCCGCTGCGCTGGGATTTATCGGCGTAGGTGGGACCGATTCCCCGACCCGTGGTGCCGATCCTTCGGTCACCGCGTTGCTTCTCCATCGCCTGATCCAGCAGGCAGTGGTAAGGCATGGTCACGTGGGCCGTGGAGGCCAGCTGCAACCCTGAGATATCGATGTCATTGGCGATGAGCATGTCCAGCTCACCGAGCATCACCTTCGGATCCACGACAGTGCCGGATCCGATCAGGCAGATCGTGTCCGGGTAAAGGATTCCGGAAGGGATCAGATGAAGCTTCAGCACACGGTCGTCAACGACGATCGTGTGCCCTGCATTCACACCGCCCTGATAGCGCACCACCACATCGGCGGAGCGACTGAGGAGATCGGTGATCTTTCCCTTTCCTTCGTCACCCCATTGAGCTCCGATGACGACAACGTTGGCCAATGACACTGCGGCCCGAAGCCGCGAATCTGCACAATCTGCGACTATGTCGGAACCAGCGGTGGTCTGTCAAAGACCTCACCGCAAACCGTTGCTCAGCTTCCGCGGACAGCGGCCTTCTCAGCTTTGCCCAGTTCCTTGGCGATGCGGTCGTGCAGGGCCTCCGGCAGGGGGCGGTTGGCGTAGGAGGCGTAATGACCGGCCAGGGAGTTCAAGGCGGTCTGCATCGTGGTGAAGGAGCTGAGGCCGTTCACCCGGGGTTGGGGCCGGTAGCGGGACATGTAATCGTTGATCAATGCCCTGGCCTCGGATTCCGCGTCACCCCTGTTGGCGGCATCCTGCGGCAGATCGATGACCTCGCGCAGGTTATGGGCCACGGCAACGGTGTCTTCGACGTAATCGCCGGTGAGACGAGCCTCGGCATCACCGCTGCAGGCGGTCAGCAGGAGACTCAGGCCGAGGACCAGGGCGACCGCTGCCCTGGACAGTTGCTGGATCAGTCGGGCCAGGGCGGAGATCATGGGTTGGGGAATATTGAGCGGGACTTTAGGGGCGCAGGGCCTTGATCAGTTCGTCGATCGCTTCGCCGTGGGGCAGTTTCCGCATCTCGCGGTTGGATCGTTGAACCAATTCCACGCTGCCCTCGGCGGCTTCACGGCCGATGACCACCCTCCAGGGGATGCCGATCAGATCGGCATCTTTGAACTTCACGCCGGCGCGTTCCTTACGATCATCCAGCAACACATCGATGCCCGCCTGCTGCAGTGTTGTGTAGACGGATTCACCGAGATCGGTCTGCCCCTGATCCTGGATATTGGCGATCACCACAATGGCTTCATAGGGAGCGATCGCAGCGGGCCAGCGGATACCGGCATCGTCGTGGTGCTGCTCCACGGCTGCCTGGGCGAGGCGTGACACACCGATGCCGTAGCAACCCATCCAGAACGGTTCATCACGGCCGTTCTCGTTGGTGAAGCAGCTGTCGAGGGCCTGGGAGTATTTGCGCCCCAGTTGAAAGATGTGGCCCACCTCGATGCCCCTCTTCTCCTGGAGCCGGGCGTCGGGGTTGTGAACGCAACGCTCACCCGCACGGGCCTTGCGCAGGTCTTTGTCCTCCGGGACACCACCGAGTTCATTCCAGCTGCAGTGGCTGCGGTGCTGGTCCATGACGTTGGCGCCGCAGTGGAACTGGTCCAACGCCGCCGCTGTGGTGTCCGTCAGGCGAAGAAAGGTCTTCGTCCAGCTCGAGGCAGCGCTCAGCACCGCATCGGCCAGATCCGGACCGATGTAACCGAAGGGAATGCCGGTGACCCCCTGACGTTGAAGATCGTCAGCGGTGATCGGGCGGCAGTCGAGGACGCCCTGTTCCAAGTGGCGACTCAACGCATTGACCAGCTTCACCTCATTCAGGTCCTGATCTCCCCGGAGGGACACCAGCACAGGTTGCTGTTGGCCATCCTCCAGAACGGCCAGCAGCAGCAGCACCTTCAGCAGCTGCCCCGGCTGCCAGCCCTGGGCGGAGCAGAGGGAGTCGATCGAGGTCTGCCCAGGGGTCTCGAGGCAGCTCAGTGAAGCCGGGCTCAGGGGAGTGACCTCGTCAGGGAGTGACACCGCTTTTTCCTGGTTGGCGGCGTAGGCACCGTCGTCGCTGATCAGAAGCAGATCCTCTCCGGCCTCCGCCGTAACCATGAATTCCTGCGAAGCGGCACCACCGATGGCGCCGCTGTCGGCATCCACCGGCACAGCTTTCAGGCCACAGCGCTCGAAAATACGTTTGTAGGCCCTGTCCATGACTGCGTAGGTCGCCTGCAGATCCGCTTCGTCGGCGTGAAAGGAATAGGCGTCTTTCATGATGAATTCACGCCCCCGCATCAGGCCAAAACGGGGGCGAATTTCATCCCGGAACTTGGTCTGAACCTGGTACAGGTTCACAGGGAGCTGTCGGTAGGAACGCAGCAGCTCGCCGGCAAGGCTGGTGATCACCTCTTCATGGGTGGGCCCCAGACCAAGCTCACGCCCCTGGCGATCCTCCAGGTGGAACATGATTCCTTCGCCGGCGGTATATCCCTGCCAACGCCCACTGCGTTGCCAGAGCTCCGAAGGATGCAGCTGAGGCAGGAGTGTTTCCAGTGCCCCGGCACGATTCATCTCTTCTCGGATGATCGTTGTGATGCGCTGCAGCACCTTCCACATCATCGGCAGATAGGCGTAGATCCCGGAGCCCACACGGCGGATGAAACCTCCACGCAGCAGCAGCTGGTGGGACTTGATTTCGGCTTCGGCTGGCACATCGCGCAGCGTCACCAGCATCAGGCGGGAGACGCGCATAGCCGTACTTTCAGATGGCCAGAGAAGCTATCACTGATCCTGGAATATGCCGATCATATAACTGTCTGACCCCTGCGAAAACCACTGTGCGACCTGAGTCTCAGCTGCTACCGTCCGCTCAGTCCAGGCTGTCCAAGGGTCGTCTCATGTTTCCTCGCTCGGTTGAATCTGTGTCTTCCCACGTTCAATCATCGGTGGAAATTGCCCTCGAACAGGCCGCGGCTTCCTCGGATGCCGAAGCCCTGGTTGGTATTGACGAAGTCCAGAAATCTCTGAATCGTTCGAGAGCTTCGGTTTATCGCTACACCAATACCGATCCACGCAATCTCAATCCCCCGTTCAATCCCAGGAAGCTGAATCCTGAATATCGCAGTGATCAAAAAGATCCGCTGCTGTTTCATCCCAATGAGGTGGCACGATTCGCCAAGGATGTGCTCCGTATTAAGGAGGTCACGGTTGAGGTCCTTAACTCACCGTCCACCGCTACCCAGCAGATGCTGGGTGCCATCCTCGATGAGTTGAAGGGGATCCGCTCCCACCTTGAGGGGCTGGACCGCCCGATGTCGGATCTCAAGGCTCATCGCGACCGGCAGGACAGGCCCGCTGCGTGAGGCCAGGATCAGTGACAGAATCGATCTGTTGTTTGTGAATGGAAGCGAGCGCGCCCGAGCGTGTTCCAGGCCATGGCTTCAGACCCAGCCCAGTCGTCTCAAAACGAAGCGTCGTCCCACGACGAGCAAGAAGAACCATTCAGTCCGGGTTCACCGTCCCTCGCTCTTGCCGGCCTGACGATCGCTCTTCTCAGCGTCACAGCTCCGATGCTTGCTGTGATCTCAGACCGTGGACCGCTGCCCTCGCGGCTGATACCAACTGCCCTCGATCGCAATGGATCTCAGCCGCCTGTCCCCCTCACCGTCTTCAGGCCTGATCAACCTTCTGGTGGAGATTCCCGCTGGAAGCCGCAATAAATACAGCTATTCCCACTCCTCTGGAGTCATGCGTCTGGATCGGGTTCTCCATTCCTCGATCCGTTACCCCTTCGACTACGGGATCGTTCCCAACACCCTGGCTCCTGACGGAGCTCCCTTGGACGCGATGGTGATCATGGCCGAGCCCACGTTCGCCGGCTGTTTGCTTCGTGCACGTCCCATTGGTCTGCTCGACCTCAGAGAAGACAACGTCGACGACGCGAAGCTGCTCTGCGTTCCTGAGGCAGACCCTGGTCAGCGGGACATCCACAGCATTCGTCAAATTGCGCCTTCTCAACTGGAGGAGGTTGCTGAGTTTTTCCGGACTTACCGAAGTTTTGAAGGGCGTTCCATTGCAGTCAGCGGCTGGAGAGATGCGGATGCCGTCCCTCCACTTCTCGACCAGTGCATCCGAGCGGCCAATTGATTCTCAGCCCACCGGCAGATCCATGGTCGGATGCTTGTAGGTTGGTGCGCACTTGAGATTCCGTACGACCCGTGCCCACCATCCGATTCGAGCAGGAAGGCCAGCAGGTTGGATGCATTGAAGGCGCGAACCTCCGCAAGGCGGCCCTCGATGCCGGGATCAACCCATACAACGGTGTCAACAACCTCAACAACTGCAGTGGCGTCGGCCAGTGCGGAACCTGCGTGATGGAAGTGGTGGAAGGACAGTCCAACCTCTCTCCCCGCAGCGATGTGGAAGAGATTTATCTGGCTGATCGTCCTGCCAGTTTCCGTCTCAGCTGCAGGACCACGGTGAACGGGGACGTAACCGTTCGCACACGTCCTGCAGAGGGTGTCGGCAAAGGTTCCAACAGCCTGATCGGCGCGATCAAATCTCTCTTCGGTCGCTGATCCCTGCAGGAATGCTTCAGGCCTACAGCTACAGCCGCTGCAGCACCTGCAGGAAAGCGCTGTCCTGGCTCAAGGAGAACGACATCGACCATGTCGTGATCGATATCACGGCTGATCCACCGTCTCGTTCTTTGCTCGCAGCAGCGATGGAACAGTTCGAAGGACGCCGACCCCTGTTCAATACCAGCGGTCAGAGTTACCGGGCCCTCGGGGCAGCAGTGGTCAAGGCGATGAGCGATGACGAAGCTCTCGATGCCTTGGCCGCAGACGGCCGTTTGATCAAGCGACCGTTTGTGGTGACATCAGAGGGGCAGGTGCTCGTCGGCTTCAAGCCTGAGGTCTGGCAGAACCAGTTGAAGGGCTGAAATTCAGTCCGTCGAGTTCGTTGATCAAGTCATCCACTCCCCCCTGGTCACGCAGCTGACGGAAGCTGGAGCGCTTGAGATCCTCCAGAAAAGATGCCAGCAGCGTCTGGCTTCGCTCCAGCACGGTTCCGTCATCCAACACCCTGGCCAGCTCTTCCCAGAACCGGTCCAGCGCGTCGGTGCCGAGTTGATTCAGGGTCTGATCACGCTGGCCCAGCCGGCTGCCGGTGGTTCTGGATAGATCCAGGAAAGAATCAACCACTCCGCTGGCCAGCTGCCGGCTGAGCTCGGATTCCGCTTTCACCAGACCCGGGAGCCGTTGAAGTGAGTCAGGTCTGATCCGGCTGCTCATGCTTTGTTGAAGCACATGGCTCAGCAGGGCCACGAGCTGAGGCCGCAGCGATGGCCCCACGCGGGTGAGCATCAAGGGCACCCACAGTCTCAACAGCTCCAGCAGTTCTCGCTGGTCGTTCTGGTCTGTGGTCTGGTAGGTGCAAAATCCGCGGATCCGATGCGGCAAGTGGGGTGATCGGATGATCTGCTGCAGGGCATCCACCACGCGAATGGTGATCACCTCAAACAGCTCCAGAGCGAGGATCGCCACAACGCCGCGACTGATGACAGCTCTAAGGGGCTCCAGCTGGATCAGTCCAGACACGGAACAACGTTCTGTTACCGGAACGATCCGCAGCAGTCGCCAGAAGGGAATCAGCAGAGGCAGGTCAATCCAGCGACGCAGCAAGGCATCCCGCCAGCGAATGGCGGGGTAACGACGTTTCAGCCGCAGAGCCCGCAGCAGGATGTCCAGAAGGAACAGCAGCTGAAACGGGGTGTCGATCCTCCAGCTGAGATCGGTGAGCTGGCCGCTGTCGTCAAGGCTTCGCCAGTAGTTGATCTCCACCAGCGGCAGGATCTGCCTCGTCCAGAACTGTCGTTCCTGGCTCCAGTCGAGCCCACTGATGTGAGCTGGATTCAGCAGCAGAATCGTCGATTGGCGGGCGGATTCCAAGCCTGCATGGGCTCGCAGCCGACTCTTGATTTTCTCCAGTGCGCCCGTGTTGCCGGAACTCTGAAAGGGATTGGTCTCCAACATCCGCAACGTGAGCAGGCGTTGACGCTCCAGGAGCTGTTGCACGTCTGCTGTGGACGGAACGTCGCTGCTGAGGGCTTGATCCAGCTGTTGAAACTGTTCGAGATACCGCTGGGTGTCGCGGTGCGGTTCGATGCCTTTGATCCGGTCATAGACCGGGGTGATGTTGGGCAGCCAAGGCAGTGGAACCACCAGCGGCAGCGTGGGCAGCGGGTAGAGATTTCGTTGCAGCCAGAAGTTCCTAAGGGGGATATAGGAGACATCGAAGATCACCCAGGCCAGGTTCATGGCGGCCAGCAGGGCGATGACCTGGTCCCATCGGCGCCAGGAGCTCCAACGGGGAGAGCGGGACAGTCCTTGCCAACGGGGACGGATCATCGACCGATCAAGGACCTCAGGAGAAGAGGCTCAGCATGCCCTCTATCGTGAGCCAGATTTCCCCGGAAAGGGCCCGTTGGCAAGCGATCGTTCAAAGAGAAAAGAGGGAAATCAACATCCCTTCTGGGATTTCTGGGGACCAATTGTCTTCATGTTTGCCCTGTATCTGGGCATTCGTCAGTACCTCGTTGAAGCCCGGTACATCCCATCCGGATCAATGCTGCCTGGTCTTCAGATCCAGGACCGGCTGCTGGTGGAGAAGCTCACCTACCGATCCCGCTCCCCGGAGCGCGGTGAGATCGTTGTTTTCAACTCCCCCTATGCCTTTGACCCGGCATTGAAGACGCCAGTGCGCCCCTCTGCAGTGCGCTGTGCCCTGGTCAATCTGCCGTTGCTTGGGCTGATCCCTGGACTCGGGAACCCCGCCTGCGACGCTTACATCAAGCGAGTGATCGCCATTGGAGGTGATCGCGTTGAGGTCAGCCCCAGTGGTTCGGTCACCCTCAATGCAGAGGTCCTTGATGAGCCTTATGTGGGTCAGGCCTGCCTGGTCAATCAACAGGGAATGAGTCCTTGCCGGACCCTGAACGTCACCGTTCCAAAGGGGTCGGTGCTCGTGTTGGGTGACAACCGCCGTAACAGCTGGGATGGACGTTTCTGGCCAGGGGGTGCCTTTCTGCCGGAGCGGGAGATCATCGGCCGGGCCGTGTTCCGCTTCTGGCCCTTCAACCGTTTTGGTGTCCTCAACGACTGAGGCCGCAGGCCACCACGCGTCCCTGCATGGTCTGGCCCAGCCAGGGGAGGTTGGCGGCTGCCGGGGCGGCTGGATCATCACGACGCACAGTCCAGCTGATCTCGGGGTCGAACAACAGCCAACGACGGCTGCCGAGCCGCAGCGACTCCGCCGGTTGATCCAGAAAAGCGGATGGACCGAAACTGAGCAGCTTCCAGAGGGATTCGATAGAGAGGCCTTCCTGATCCACCAGGGCAGACCAGAGGGCCGGCAGCACGAGGTGATGCCCGCTCAGGCCCGGAGGGCGTTGATCTGCCGGGAGAAGCATGTCTTCCTCGTCCAGAGGGACGGCATGAACCGCAACTGCCTGAATGAGGCCGGATTGCAGGGCCGAACGCAGGCTCAGTCGGTCTGAGGCTCCGCCCAGGGACGGACGCACGCGGCAGCCTGGATCCGTGCTGGAGAGGATGCTGCCATCGACCAGAAGATGCCACCAACACACACTGGCCTTGAGCTGGTGGTCGGCTTGGCCGAGAAGGTCCACAGCGGCAGCTGTGGAGAGGTTCATCAACCGCAGCTGCCGCTCCGGATGACGTTGCTGCAGGGCCAGCAGCTGTTGCACGGGCTGCAGTTCACTGATCAGTGGATCGGGGACCCAGCCCGCCCGTAAAGCCTCGACTCCCTCCCGGGCTACTCCATCCCCCTGGAGGACTGGATCCCTGGGGGCGATCAGCACGGGGCAGGATCCCATTTCGCCGAGCAGCAGACCCCGCTCCAGCAGAGGCAAGGGGACAACGGCATCGTCATCGGCCAGGCCGATCGCACCGTGTTCCAGCAGATCGCCGTGGGGAGCCAGCTCCTCTCCCCGTCCTCCCTTGCTGAAGCTTCCCCAGAGGGGGAGG
Organism: Synechococcus sp. A15-28; assembly: GCF_014280175.1. GTDB lineage: Bacteria > Cyanobacteriota > Cyanobacteriia > PCC-6307 > Cyanobiaceae > Parasynechococcus. Next base: position 1,557,292 of record NZ_CP047931.1, on the reverse strand, counting down.
TGAACGGAGGATGGATCAGCGTTCTGCAGGCCGATCAGGCGCTCCGGCAGGTCCCGCCAGCTTTTCCCTCGCGGCAGCAGTGCCACCTGGCCATATCCCCCGGCGGCAGCGCAACGACGCAGGCTTCGGATGGTTTCCGTTGGCCCGCTGATCGGTGAGGGCAGAACCGTGTGGGGGTCCACCAGGCACGGAGCCAGCAGCTGCTGTTGGGCTGCGGTTGCTTGAACGCCGAGCCGTGCTGCTGCTGTGCGGGCCTCGTCATCGAATCCGCTGATGACTCCTGATTCGATCAGGGCAGCACCCTGCTGTAGCTCCGTACCGGGGCCATGCAAGATCCGCACCGGATCCAGCAGCAGGGTGTCGTGCATGGGTCAGAGGGCGCCCGCGGCGGTCCGATCGATCACACTTCCGAAGTGGGACGTGAGGTTGAGGCAGGTCACCACCGCAGGCTGGCTCGGATCCGGGTTGATGTCGACCACGGTGACCCCGCCGTTGCCTTGTTTCACCGCCCAGATGTCTGCAGGTGTCAGGCCGAGCAGATCGCAGAGGATGGTCTTGTTGACGGCGTCGTGGGCCACCACAAGGGCGGTCTCCTCGGGTTTCAGCCCTTTGGCGATCTCCTGCCAGCTGGTCACGGAGCGGGCCCAGACGTCCTGAATCGTCTCGCCCTCTGGCATCTGCACGGTTTCGGGAGCACGCTTCCATGTGTCGAGCAGGTCGGACCAACCGTCTCGGATCTCGGATTCGAACTTGCCCTCCCACAGTCCGTGGCCGATCTCCACCAGGCCGTCGATCTGGACGAGAGGCACCTCGGAATGGGCTTCGAGGATGATCTGGGCGGTTTCGGTCGGTCTGGAGAGGGTGCTGCTCCAGGCTCGATCGATGGTGACATCGCGGAGGAAGTCGCGCGCCGCTGCCGCCTGGCTGCGGCCATTGTCATTCAGGGGGATGTCGATCTGTCCTTGAAAACGGCCGGCCTTGTTCCAGTCCGTTTCGCCGTGGCGCACCAGGATCAGCCGGGCAGCCTTCCCTCTGTCGGGCAGCGGCTGCAGATGGGTGGTGCTGTTGAGACACTCGATCTGCACCTGCGGCTGATCGACTCCGGGCCTCAGGTTGAAGATCGACAGCGAGGTGTTGTCGACCCTGAGCCGTCGGAAGCCGTGCTCTGGTTCACCGAGCAGGGTGAGCATCAGACAGCGGAGAATGGCGTTGTGGGCCACCACCAGCACCGTGCTGTCCTGGTCAACGGGGTGACGTTCGATCAGGCCATTCACGAAGGTGCGGGCCTGATCCATGAGCTCCACCAGCGGGCGATAGCTGCTGCCATCCCGCCGCTGCAGTTCCAGCTCTAGGGGCTGGCGTTTCCAGGTGGCGAAATCAACGGGGTGGCGTTCGGTGAGTTCATCGATGCTCATCCCCGACCAGGGCTCGAGGTCCACTTCCAGCAGACCGTCATCGAACAACGGTGCGGGTGCCGAGCCGCCGCGACCCTCCAGCAGGGAGGCTGTGGTTGAAGCTGCCCGTTGCAGCCGGGAGCTGTAGATCGCGTCGAAGGACACCTCAGCTAGGCTGGCGCCGAGGCGACGGGCCTGATCATGTCCCTCCTCGCTCAAGTTGGAGAGGTCGTCACGCCCCTGGATGCGACGTTCCTTGTTGAAGCTGCTCAGACCGTGGCGGACCAGGAGTATGCGGAGGGTCACCGTTCGGCGTCAAGGCGCGGTCATCGTATGGGGCAAGCCCTTCAGAGGGACAATCGGGTGTAGTCGAGCCCACCTGGTGTCCCCCAGCTCCCATCGCCAGGCCCCAGTTCCGTCTTGGAAAGTTCTGCTCGGGGCTCTGTCCCTGCTGGTGGCTGCCTTGATCTGGATGTCGGGTCTGGTGAACAGCCTGTCCCGGCCGTCCGTGGCACCGAGCCTCAATCTTCAGCAGCAGGAAGTTCAGCTGCTGGCCGAACCGGCTTTGCCGGACGCCTTGGCTTCCGTCCTGCTGGGGGGTGAGGACCCGCGAACCACATTGTTGGGCTCTTTGGAGCCCATCCCCGCCGCCGATCGTTCCTGGCGTCAGGCACAACTCCTGATGCTGCTGAAGGGTGAGTTGACGTCGGAATCAACGATCGCGGTGGCGGGCGATCCGCTGCTGGAGCAACTGCTCTGCGAAGCCCGAGGTGGAGTCCGCGACGACTGCATCAATCTGGCCGTGGCGCGAGGGGCTGCCCTGCGTCTGGCGGTCAGTGCAACTCTCCCCCTGGTCACGACTGTCATGGGAACGGCCCTGTTGCTGGTGCAGGGCTGGCGGATATGGCGTGGCCGTCGTGAGAGCTGGCCGGATTTGATGGGTCCCAATCTCACCCTGCTGGACATGGCCCTGCTGGTGGCTGGTGGGTTTGTTGTGATCAGTGCGGTCGGCGTTCCGCTGCTGGTCGTGCCCCTGGTTACCCGGTTGACCGCTGCCTTGGACAGTCCACGCAGGGAAGCGGTGGGCGTGGTCATCAACTACAGCGCGATGGCCTTGCCCAGTCTTCTGATCCTGCGTCGTCAGCTGGCGAGCCTGCCCGAGGAAACGGTGCCATACGGGGGATGGTTGCAATGGCGGTGGCAGCCGCTGCCGGGAGCTTGTCTCACCGCGCTTGTGGGATGGTTCAAGGTCACCCCGATCGTCGTCTTCACCGGCTGGTTGCTGGTGCGGCTTTTTGGCGATCCAGGGGGCAGCAATCCACTGTTGGAAATGGTGCTGGAGAGTCGTGATCCGCTGGCGCTCTCCCTGCTGGCGTTGACGGCGGTGGTGCTCGCTCCCCTGTTCGAGGAGGTGATCTTCCGCGGCACGCTGCTGCCGGTGCTGGCCCGTCGGACCGGACGGGGAACAGGTGTGGTGCTCAGCGGCCTGTTGTTCGGTATGGCACACATCAGCATCGGCGAGCTGGCCCCGCTCACCGTGCTGGGAATCGGACTCGCCCTGGTGCGTTGTGCCAGCGGCCGATTGTTCCCTTGCGTGTTGATGCACTCCCTCTGGAATGCGGTCACCTTTGTGAACCTGCTTCTGCTGTGAGCCTTGCAGCGGCCAGGTGCGAGTGGTTCACTGGCACATTCGCCTGCATCTCCGGTGGTCGCCGCTCCGGATCAGCGTTCTTCGACAGCGGCTCTGGAGTTGATCCAGGGCTCGCTGTCCGCTGGACGGATCGCCCGACGCTCTCCACTGATCGGAGGCCTGCATCGCCTGGCTGATGGCAGCCTTCTCGGGGTGTTTGCCGCACTGGCCGTCCTGGCGGGTCTGACCCTGCACTGGCAGCACCGGTGGACCGTGGCTTTCCAGCGTCTGGATGCCACAAGGGTGCTGGCCCATCGCCTGACGGAATCCACTGCTGTGTTGGAGCAGCATCTGCTCAGAGGCACGGATCGATCCGACGACCTGGTGCCCACCAAGGTGGTCAACCTGGTTCATCTCGAGCAGCCAGACCCCATGTCCGCTGTGGTTTCACCACGACCCGAGCTGATGCAGCCCCTGGAGGCACTGACGCAACCTCGCATTCGTCCGGGCTACTGATGACCCGGAGTGCATCTTCACCGTCGCGGAAACGACCGCGCACCCGTGTCGTCCCCCTCGCCAAGGTCCCAACCAGGAGACTTTGGATCGTTTTTCTGATCCTCTGCACCGGCCTCGTTGGTCTGGTCGGTCGGATGGCTTGGTTGCAATTGGTCCAGACCGATGCGTTGGAGTCCAGAGCGCGCCGTCTCCAGACGCAGACCAGTGCAACGTTGGGGCAACGCCGTCCGATCGTCGATCGCACCGGTCGTTTGGTGGCAATGGATGAGGTCCGCTTTCGCCTATGGGCCCATCCGCGTTATTTCAACCTGCCAGGTGATGCCCCTGATCTGGTCCGGCCTCCAGAGGATGTGGTTGAGCTGCTGGCGACACCTTTGGCTCAACCGGCACCGCAGTTGCTCGAAGAGCTGGGGCAACGACGCTCCGGAGTCAAGCTGGCGGAGGGACTTGATCCGGAGACCGCTGAACGGATCCGCTCTCTGGGGATTAGTGGTCTGGATCTGGAGGCCTATCCCCAGCGCGTTTATCCCCAGGGGGATCTGTTCGCCAACGTCGTCGGGTTTCTCAACGACGAGCGGGTTCCTCAGGCTGGCCTTGAGCAGAGCAGGAACGGTGAACTGCTGAGGCATGAACAGTCCCGACGTCTCCGGCGCGGAGCGGACGGAACACCACTTCCTGATGATCTGTCTCCAGGGGCGTTCTACGGGGATGACCTGCGCCTGCAGCTCACCCTCGATGCCCGGCTGCAGGAGCTCGCCGTCAAAGCCCTGGCGGCCCAGGTGGGCAAGTGGAAGGCCAAGAAGGGAGCCGCCATCGTCATGGACGCCACCAATGGCGAACTGCTGGTGCTGGCGTCAACGCCGACCTATGACCCCAATCGCTACTGGCGCTTTTCACCGGCTCGGTTCCGGGAGTGGTCCGTCCAGGATCTCTACGAGCCCGGGTCCACCTTCAAGCCGATCAATCTGGCCCTGGCGCTCCAGGAGAAAGCAATCAGTCCCACGGACCGTGTGAACGACGTCGGTCAGCTCACCATCGGCGGGTGGCCGATCAACAACCACGACAAGGAGGCCCATGGTCTGGTGGATTTCGCCACGGTCCTCCAGGTGTCCAGCAATGTCGGAATGGTGCAGGCGATGCGGCGCCTCGATAACAACACCTACTGGGACTGGATGAATCGTCTCGGAATTGATCGTCGTCCGGACACGGATCTTCCTGGGGCTGTGGCGGGTCAGCTCAAGACGAAAGAGCAGTTCATCACCCACCCGATTGAGCCGGCCACCACCGCCTTCGGTCAGGGGTTCTCGCTCACGCCGTTGAAATTGGTTCAGCTGCATGGGGTATTGGCCAATGGCGGCCGTCTGGTGAGTCCCCACATCACCCGAGGGTTTCGCTCCGGCGATGCACTCGCGCCAGCCGCTGAACCCGGCGGGACACCCCTGTTGACGCCTGAGGTGACCCGCACGGTGATGGTCTGGATGGAATCCGTGGTGGAGAAGGGCAGCGGCAAAGGTGTGAAGACACCCGGCTATCGCATTGGTGGCAAAACCGGGACGGCCCAGAAAGCACTCAATGGGATTTATCTGCCTGGAGCCAAGATCTGCAGTTTTGTGGCGACGCTGCCTGTTGAAGATCCCCGCTATGTGGTTCTGGTGGTGGTCGACGAGCCCCAGGGAGCCCATGCCTATGGATCCACGGTGGCCGTTCCGGTGGCCAAGCAGATCATCGACGCCTTGCTGATCGTGGAGAAAATCACCCCTTCAAAACCTGCAGAATTGAACAAGGCGATGACGAGCTGACGGCTGTGAAATCGCAGCTACGTTTGCGATAACAGGTCCCGTTCCCACCATGGCAACCCTGCTCGATCAGCTTTCCGCAATGACCGTCGTGGTGGCGGACACCGGTGATCTTGAGGCAATCCGTAAGTTCACCCCCCGCGACGCGACGACCAATCCCTCACTGATCCTGGCCGCTGCACAAATTCCTGCATATCAGAGTCTGATAGATGAAGCGCTGCGCTCCTCACGCAAGCTCATCGGCAGTGAGGCTCACGTTGAGGACGTGGTGCATGAAGCCCTGGACGAAATCAGTGTGATCTTCGGTAAGGAAATTCTCAAGATCGTTCCCCGCCGGGTGTCCACTGAAGTTGATGCACGCCTGAGCTTTGATACCGACGCCACGATCGAGAAGGGGCGCAAGTTGATTCGCCTTTACAACGATGCTGGCATCAGCAACGACCGCGTGCTGATCAAGATCGCGTCCACCTGGGAAGGAATCAAGGCGGCCGAGGTGCTGGAGAAAGAAGGGATTCACTGCAACCTCACACTGCTGTTCGGTTTCGGTCAGGCCGTGGCCTGCGCTGAAGCGGGGGTGACCCTGATCTCTCCCTTTGTCGGGCGCATCCTGGATTGGTACAAGGCCGACACGGGTCGTGATTCCTATCCCGGTCCTGAAGACCCCGGTGTGATCTCGGTGACTCGGATCTTCAATTACTACAAGACCTACGGCTACAAAACCGAGGTGATGGGTGCCAGTTTCCGCAACCTGGATGAGATCACGGAACTGGCGGGCTGCGATCTGCTGACCATCTCCCCCAAGCTGTTGGATCAGCTGCGCGAGAGCGAAGCAGCCTTAAGCCAGAAGTTGGATGCGACCAATCCCATCGGTGGTGAAGAACAAATCCATGTGGATCGCGAACGCTTCGACGCGATGATGGCGGAAGACCGTATGGCGACAGACAAGCTCGGCGAGGGCATCAAAGGCTTCAGCAAAGCGATTGAAACCCTTGAGCATCAGTTGGCTCATCGTCTCGCTGAACTGGAAGGTGGTGAAGCCTTCCGTCACGCCGTTCAGGAGATCTTCATGCTCAACGACATGAACGGCGACGGATCCATCACCCGCGATGAGTGGCTCGGTAGCGATGCCGTGTTTGACGCCCTTGATCTCGACCACGACGGGCGCCTGACCCCTGAGGAGGTGCGTAAGGGATTCGGTGCGGCGTTGACCCTGACCACGGCCTGATCCTTCACCAGTCGTCTTAAGCCGATGCATGCCCTTGACACCATGCGCGCCCTTGCCAGCAAGAGCGAGGTGTTGTCTCTGAACAGCGGTGACGTTCTGTTCAAAACCGGTGATGTCGGTTCGACGATGTATGGCATTGTCGAAGGATCCGTCCGTCTGTCCTGGACTGATAGTGCAGGCAACCAGGGACATGAAGACATTCCTGTGGGGCACGTGTTCGGGGCCGGGGCGCTGGTGATGGGTGATCACGAGCGTCTTGGCACTGCAACGGCAGTGGAGGATTGTCGTTTGATTGAAATGACGCGGGAGAAATTTCTGTTTGCGGTGCAGGAAGCCCCGATGTTCGCGATCGAATTGCTGGCCTCCATCGATGAACGCCTTCGCGACATCAAAATGGGTGTGAACTGACCCCCCCCCCTTTGTCGTCCCTGCAGGTCGTCTGGTTCAAGCGCGATCTGCGGGTTGACGATCACCGGCCTCTGCTGGAGGCATCTGAGCGTGGCGCTGTGCTTCCGCTGTACGTGGTGGAACCCGAGCTCTGGCAGCAACCCGATGCCTCCGAACGGCAGTGGTTGTTCTGTCGGGAGTCGTTGCTGGAGCTTCGTCAGACCCTCGCGGATCTGGGCCAACCGTTGGTGGTGAGGATCGGCGATGTGGTGCAGGTGCTCGAGCGGGCCCGACGCCAGTTCGGCATCGCTGGGTTGTGGAGCCATGAGGAAACCGGCAACGGCTGGACCTATCAGCGCGACAAACGTGTGGGGGCCTGGGCTCGTCAGCACGGCATCGTCTGGACGGAAATCCCTCAGTTCGGGGTGACACGCCGGATGCGCAGCCGTAATGGCTGGGCCAAGCGCTGGGAGGTTCAGATGACAGAGCCCATCGCACCAGCGCCTGCTGGTTTTCATCTTTTGGAGGGCATGGATCCTGGCGTGATCCCCGAGCGGCCCTGTGCAGAGTTGTCTTTGGATCGCTGTCCGGAGCGGCAGACGGGTGGACGGTCGAGCGGTCTGGGGGTTTTGAGCGATTTTCTGCAACGCCGGGCCCCGCGCTATCAACGCGCCATGTCGAGTCCGAACACCGCCTTCAGCGGGTGCTCCCGGCTTTCGGCTTATCTGAGCTGGGGCTGTCTGTCGATGCGGGAGGTGCTGCAGACCAGCCGCCGCCACAGCGGACGCGGCGTCAGCAGTTTTGAATCGCGTCTCCACTGGCATTGTCACTTCATTCAGAAGCTGGAGGATCAGCCGGCGATTGAATTCAACGATTTCCACCCCTTCATGCGCGGCATTCGCGATGCGAATAGCGAGCGTTTAGCGGCATGGTGCGAAGGGCGCACCGGCGTCCCATTCGTGGACGCCTGCATGCGCGCCCTGCGTGCCCATGGCTGGATCAATTTCCGCATGCGGGCGATGTTGATGTCCTTCGCTAGTTACAACCTCTGGCTGCCCTGGCGGGACAGTGGCCTGCATCTGGCGCGCCAGTTTGTCGATTACGAACCTGGGATTCACTGGAGTCAGTGCCAGATGCAGTCGGGCAGCACCTCGATCAACACGATTCGGATTTATAACCCGATCAAACAGGGCATGGACCACGACCCTCAAGGGGTGTTCATTCGCCAGTGGTGCCCTGAACTCAAGCAGGTGCCGACGGTTCACATCCATGAGCCCTGGATGCTCGGCGGGGGCGGGCCAACCCCGATCGTTGATGTGACCGCCTCGATGCAAGAGGCCAAAGATCGCATCTGGGCGATTCGTCGATCGACAGGTTTCGATCGCCATGCCGATGCGATTCAACGCAGGCATGGCTCCCGCAAGGCGGGGTTGAAGCCCACGACAGCACGCCGACGACGAAAGCCACAGCAGCCCGACAACGACAGTCTGCAGCTCAGCCTTGAACTTTAGTTGCGTTGAAGCAACAACCGGCGAATCACCCGTTGGGCAATGTCGCCGTATCCCATCTCGCCGGAGAGGATCTGGGCAATCCTGCGCGGTGCCGTTGGTCGCTTGATCCCGAGTTGATACCCCACCCCAGGGAACCGATAAAACACCTGGGCGATGCGCCGGCCCCAGGCCATGGATTCGCCCCAGCGCTCGCGCATGCTTTGGGTGTAACCGCGCAGATCACGGCTCTCACCCTTGAGCCAGCGGTCGAGATGCAGAGCGGCTTCACAGCCACTCATCAGAGCCGGGCGCAACCCTTCCGCCAGAAACGGATCACACAGGGATGCCGCATCGCCCACCACCACGATGCCGTTGACATCCAGCCGGTGATGGCCATTCCACACCCGCAGTTGGCCGCGCTGACGGATGCCGGCATCGGCAGCGAAGCCCAGATCCGGCAGCAGTTCTGCCAACACCTGTTCCGGGTCGGCGTCCTGTTTGCCGATGAAGCTGCCCACGCCGATGTTGACCCCGCCGGCCAGAGGGAAGGCCCAGGCGAAGCCCAGTTTCACAAGACCGAATTCAAAGCGGGCGGTGCCATCGCTGAGTTTGCCTTGACCCTTGAGTCGCACCGACATGGTGGTGGCCGTCTGAGGCTGCTTCGCTCCAAGGCCCAGCCGTTGGGGCCATGGCGACTGGGAGCCGTCAGCGATCACGACGCTCCGGCCGCGCCATTGACGCTGATCCGTCGACGTCACCGTCCAGACGTCACCTTGGCGGGTGACATCATCCACGTCGACCCCATTGATCCGCTCTACACCGGCCTGAATCGCCTGCTCACTGAGCAACTGATCCAGCAGCTCACGCCGCACAATCCAGAACGGAGCCGCTCCCGGCAGCTCAGCGATCACCGGGTCGTTCAAACACCAGCTGAAGTCCACCTGGCGGATCACCTGCTCCACCGCCGGCTCGAGCGAAAAAGGGAACCACTGCTGAACGGAGGCGGCCATGCCACCGCCGCAGGGCTTGATGCGCAGCTCCGTGTCGCGTTCCAGCACGACCACGTCGTGTCCAGCAGCCGCCAAGTGGAAAGCTGCTGCACCACCAGCAGCCCCGGATCCGACAATCAGCGCGTCGTGGATCCGATCAGAACCGATGCTCACACCTTGAGGATGTCGGCTTCCTTGTCGGCGAGATTCTTCTCGAGCTCGGCGATGAATTTGTCGAGAGTCTTCTGCACCCCGTCCTGTTCATCCCGACTTTGATCTTCGGACAAGTCACCGTCTTTTTCCTGCTTCTTGATCTTGTCGATGGCATCACGACGCAGGTTGCGCAGGGCCACTTTTCCCTCTTCAGCGTATTTCGAGGCCAGCTTGCAGAACTCCTTGCGGCGTTCCTCGGTGAGGGGCGGCACGTTGATCCGGATGATTTTGCCGTCGTTGTTGGGGGTGAAGCCCAGTTCACTCATGGCAATGGCCTTTTCGATCGATGCCAAAGCACTGATGTCAAAGGGCTGAATCTGGATGGTCTGTGAATCTGGCGTCGACAGGGTGGCCAGGGACTTCAGCGGTGTCTCCGCGCCGTAGTACTCCACGCTGATGCGATCGAGCAGGGAGGAGTTGGCCCGTCCGGTGCGGATGGTGTTGAAGTTGCGCTGGGTGGCCTCCACCGACTTGCGCATGCTGGCTTCGAGGTCCTTGATCGACATTGGGTTCTCTGGAAGGAGTCGTGCGTGGTCAGGCGGGATTGCCGATGCGGGATCCGATCGGCTCTCCTGATACGGCTCTGCCGATGTTGCCAGGTTCAAACAGATTGAAGACCACGATCGGAATGTTGTTGTCTTTGCACAACGCGATGGCGGTGCTGTCCATCACAGCCAGTTCGCCGCTCAGCACATCCTGATAGGTGAGATGGGCGTGCTTCACGGCATCGGCATGCTTGGCCGGATCTTTGTCGTAGACGCCGTCCACCTTGGTGGCTTTGAACACCACATCAGCGTTGATTTCCGCAGCACGGAGGGCGGCGGTGGTGTCGGTGGTGAAGAAGGGGTTGCCACACCCTGCCCCGAACACCACCACCCGCCCTTTTTCCAGGTGCCGCATCGCCTTGCGGCGGATGTAAGGCTCAGCCACTTCCTGCATGGCGATAGCCGTCTGCACCCGGGTGGGGACCCCGGCACGCTCCAATCCGTCTTGAAGGGTGATGGCATTCATCACCGTGGCCAACATGCCCACGTAGTCCGCCGTGGCCCGCTCCATTCCGGCGGCAGATCCCTTGAGACCTCGGAAGATGTTGCCGCCACCGACCACGATGGCCAGCTGGGTGCCATCGGCCACCACCTTGGCGACGTCGGAAGCGATGGAATTCACGATGGCGGGGTCGATTCCGTACCCCTGCGTTCCCATCAGGGCTTCGCCGCTGAGCTTCAGCAGCACACGGGAATAGGTCATCCGGTTCCCAGATCCAAATGACAGTAGCAAGCACTGGTCAGATCACCTGCGTTTCGTTTGGATGGGTGAACCGTTCCGATCGGATGCCCGAGACCGACAGCAGCCACAGCGGTGTGATGGCAAGGCTGACCCTGTCGGCTTTGGAACGGGCCAGCCGTGATCCAGCCTGCTGGAGGGATCCTGTGGTCCATCGGGCTCTTCTGGTGAGTGGTCTCTCGGTGTTGACGGAAGCCACCAAGCGCCTCAACGAGGATCTGGAGTCGGCGGCCTGATCGTCAGTATTCGATTCCAGCCTGGGCCTTGACGCCCTGTTCGCGGAATGGGTGGTGCACGAGGGTCATCTCGGTGACGAGATCAGCTCGCTCCACGAGGGCCGGGGGTGCCCCTCGACCTGTCACAGCGACATGGGTGAGCTCCGGGCGTTCATCGAGTCCGGCAATCACCGTTTCGGTGCTGATGTAACCGAGCTTCAGCGCCACATTCAGTTCATCGAGCAGCACCAGTCTCACGGCAGCATCGCCCAGATAACCGAGGGCGGTCTGCCAGGCGGCTTCCACCAGTTGCTGGTCCCGTTCCCGGTCCTGGGTCTCCCAGGTGAATCCCTCTCCAAGGGCATGCCAGCTCACCTGATCCCTGAAGGCTTTGAGGGCGCGTGCTTCTCCGGGTTCCCACCCCCCCTTGATGAACTGCACAATCGCGACCCGCTCGCCATGGCCAAGGGTGCGAAGCACCAGGCCCAGCCCAGCAGTGGTCTTGCCCTTGCCCTGGCCGGTGAACACAAGGACCAGACCTTTTTCCTTGTTGCGTTCCTCCACCCGTTGCTTCTGCACTTGCTGGCGCCGCTCCATCCGCTTGCGATAACCGGCATCGTCCGGTTCGGGGGCGAGCTTGCCTCCCATGCCCAGTTCGGCGGCGGACTGATCGAGATCGCTTGTGCTCATGGGGTCGCGCTGGTTCGGGGACGGGTTGCGGTGATTCGCTGCAGAGCCTGGCCCGCCAGCAGGTCTTGATTCACCGCAGTGAATCCAATCCGCTCAAGCTGGGAGGGGAGGTCGTCCTCCAGCATGGCCGTGGCCGTGTCCGTTTCAAACAGGGCGCAGAACAGCCGTTGCGGCAGACGAAGCCAGGGTCCAGCCGGGTGCAGGTCCACAAGCACCAACGAGCCACCGGGCTGCAGCAATCGCAGACAGCTCGTCAGCACCGCTTCCCGGTCCGTTCGGGGGAATTCATGCAGCGCCACGCTCATTTGGATGGCCGCGAAGCTGGCCTCTTTCAAAGGTGGGTCCTCTGCCAACCCCTCCACCCGCTCCATCGCTGGATACCGCTGAGCTGCAAGGGCCAGGGCACGGGGCGAGATGTCAAGGCCCGTCACACGGAAGCCGGCCTCAAGCCAGGGGGCAGCTGCCTCGCCGCTGCCGCAGCAGAGGTCCAGCACGGTCGCTTCGGGTTTTAAATGGGGGCGTAAGGCTTCCAACCCAAGCCCCCGCAGTCGGTCCACGCCGCCCACACTCAACGACGAGACGGCGGTCACCAGGTCGTAGATCCAGCGATGGCGATAGGCCAGTGGCCGTAGAAAGGAACTCATCAGGCCTGCTGACGCGCCAACGCCGCGTCCACCGCCTGCTGTTGATCACGACGCGTGATCCAGTGGTGATACGTCCGCGTGTGGATGGCCACGGAATGCCCCATCATCCTGGCGGCCACCGTATCGGGAAGTCCGATGTGGATGGTGCGCACAGCCCAGGCATGGCGCAGGTCATAGGGCGTTATGGGCAAGTCGTAGCGGCGGAACTGTTCGCTCACCCGTCGTCCGACCTGCTGCAGCGTGGTGCGGCGTAGATCGGTCTGGATCCGGGGCAGCGCACCCTGACTGCCCCCGAGGGTGGAGAGGCTGAAGCGGTCCACCCACTCCGGCTGAAACGGCCACACCTGGTGTTCTCCTGTTTTGGTGGTGGGCAGCACCCGGATCACCCGGTCACCCTGATCGGCCAAAGCACTGAGATCGCAGTAGAAAATCTCGTGATTCCGTAATCCATAGGTGGCCATCAAGCCGTAGGCCAGTCGCCAGCGAGGGTTCGGGATCTTCAGCACTGCTTCGAGGATCTGTGCATCCGTGGGCAGCTGCCGGAAGCGGGCTCGATGCAGGCCGTAGCCGCCGGCTTCCTCCCGCCAGTCCTCCGGCAAGGCAACACCGACGTGGCGAGCCAGGGCCGTCAGGGCCGTCGAACATTGCTGGCGACTGCGACTTCCCTCCTCGTAACTGCGCAAGGTTTGAAGCAGCAAGGCAGCGTTGAGGGGGGCCTCGCCGCTGAAGCGGCTCAGCCGTCTGAGATAGGGCAGATAGGCCCCACTCCAGGTGGTGCGGCTACCGGCGGCGGCGCGGCGGCGGCGTGGGTCCTTGAAAAAGGCTTCCTCAAACGTGCGGATCGCTGCGTCGGCTCCAGGTCCGGTGGGTCGGCGCTGGGGGATCTGCCAGTCCTCCCAGTTGAATCGGTCGCGATCCAGCTGACGCTGAACCTGGTCCAGGGTCTCCTTGGCCTCCTGCAGGCCAGCGGCATCGGCCTGAAGCCCGAGACTGATCCGCTGCACCTTGAATGTGGACGGGGCATCCCGCAGCGGCAGGGGGCCTCTGAGGTTGAGGGTCTGGCCCCGTTGCTCAATGCGCAAGCGCGTCCCCTGGACCGCCAGCTGTGTGTTGAGGAGGTTCAGGCTGTTGCGAAGGTCCATGACTGTGGCTTCGGCGCCCACCATGACGTTGACGCGGGTTACGCTCAACCCCCTGATTTCATGATTGTTGGCATGTCCCGCGTCGGCGTCGTCCTGCTGAATCTGGGGGGACCCGAACGCATTCAGGATGTCGGCCCATTTCTCTACAACCTGTTTGCTGATCCGGAGATCATCCGGTTGCCCAGCCCAGCGCTGCAGAAACCTCTGGCCTGGTTGATCAGCACGCTGCGCAGCGGCAAATCCCAGGAGGCCTACCGCTCGATCGGTGGAGGTTCACCGCTGCGCAGGATCACCGAGCAGCAGGCACGGGAACTGCAGAGTTTGCTGCGTCAGCGGGGACTCGACGCCACCACCTACGTCGCGATGCGGTACTGGCATCCCTTCACGGAATCCGCCGTGGCGGACATGAAGGCGGATGGCATGGATGAGGTGGTGGTGCTGCCTCTTTATCCCCACTTCTCCATCAGCACCAGCGGATCCAGCTTCCGGGAACTGCAGCGGCTGCGTCAGGGAGACGCTGCCTTCGAGCAGCTGCCGATTCGCTGCATCCGAAGCTGGTTCGATCACTCCGGCTACATCAAGGCGATGGCTGAGCTGATTGCGGAAGAAGTGCGCAACAGCGATGACCCGGAAAAGGCCCATGTCTTTTTCAGTGCCCACGGCGTCCCCAAGAGTTATGTGGAGGAAGCCGGAGACCCCTATCAGCAGCAGATCGAGGCCTGCACGGACCTGATCATGAAATCTCTGGCGGAGCACATGGGCCACGCCAACCCCCACACCCTGGCTTACCAGAGCCGAGTGGGTCCGGTGGAGTGGCTGAAGCCCTACACCGAGGAGGCGCTCGAGCAGCTGGGAGAGGCCAAGACGAACGATCTGGTGGTGGTGCCGATCAGCTTCGTCAGCGAGCACATCGAGACGCTTGAGGAAATCGACATCGAATACCGGGAGCTGGCGACCGAAGCCGGGGTGGTCAATTTCCGCCGGGTGCGAGCCCTCGATACCTATCCCCCCTTCATTGAGGGTCTGGCGGATCTGGTGACCAGCAGTCTGGAGGGGCCTGAGGTGAGCCTCGATGCAGCTGCGGAACTGCCCACCAAGGTGAAGCTGTATCCCCAGGAGAAATGGGAATGGGGTTGGAACAACAGTTCCGAGGTCTGGAACGGACGCCTGGCCATGCTCGGTTTTTCCGCTTTCCTGTTGGAGCTGATCAGTGGCCATGGCCCGCTGCATGCTCTCGGCCTGCTCTGAGTCGCTGCTCGGGGCTCTCGTCACCTTTGGGCTCGTTTCAAGCGTTTTGCCGGCTCAGGCGGATGTCCGCTGGAGCGCCGGGGTGTTTCCCATTGCTGTGTTCGACGGGTACACCAGTCATTTCGGTCTTCGCCGCGGCGGGGATGGTCAATTGAGACCCCATACCGGTCTTGATATCGCAGCACCGTTGGGGTCCCCTGTGCTCAGTTGGTGGTCCGGCCGGGTCGTGGACACCATCCATGACGCGTCATGCGGCATCGGCGTTGTGGTGGCCTCCGGTGGTTACGAGCACATCTACTGCCATCTGCAGCAGCAGCGGATGCGCTCAGGCCAGGCTGTTCAGGCGGGGCAGGTGATATGGCAGGTGGGTATGACCGGGCGCACCAGCGGCCCGCACCTGCACTGGGGAATTCAATACGAGGGGAAATGGCTCGATCCGGCGCTGATTCTCAGGGCCATGATCCGAAGCCACCGAGCCAGAGGAGCTGCAGGCCCTTAACCTTGAGGGTCATTCCTGACCAGTTGCCGTGACCCTTACTTCCGCATCAACGGTTGTCGGTGGACTGGATTCCGATACGCCTCAGACCATCAGCGGCGCGGAAGCCCTGATGGATGCGTTGCGGCGACATGGGGTGGACACGATCTTCGGTTACCCGGGCGGGGCGATCCTGCCGATATATGACGCCCTGCACATCGCTGAGAGCGAAGGCTGGGTGAAGCACATCCTGGTGCGCCACGAGCAGGCGGGAACCCATGCCGCTGATGCCTACGCACGGGCCACCGGCAAGGTGGGTGTCTGTTTCGGAACCTCTGGTCCAGGGGCCACCAACCTGGTGACGGGCATCGCCACGGCCCAGATGGATTCCGTGCCGATGGTGGTGATCACCGGGCAGGTCCCCCGCCCGGCCATCGGGACCGACGCCTTTCAGGAAACCGATATTTTCGGCATCACCCTGCCGATCGTGAAGCACTCCTGGGTGGTGCGTGACCCGGCTGACCTCGGGTCGATCGTGGCTCAGGCGTTCCTGATCGCCGCCAGCGGACGCCCCGGTCCGGTGCTGATCGACATTCCCAAGGATGTGGGGCAGGAACACTTCAATTACGTGCCGGTGGAGCCCGGTTCCGTTATCCCAGGCGGTTTCCATCGGCCTGAGCCCCCGCTGGATACGGCCGTGGCGGCGGCGCTCGATCTGATCGAGCAGGCCCAACGTCCGCTGCTGTACGTCGGTGGTGGCGCGATCTCAGCCGGCGCCCACGACAGTCTCCGCTTGTTGGCCGAGCGCTATCAGCTGCCGGTCACGACCACCCTGATGGGCAAAGGTGCTTTTGATGAGAACGATTCACTTTCTGTGGGCATGCTGGGCATGCACGGCACCGCCTACGCCAACTTCGCCGTCACCGAGTGCGACCTGTTGATCGCTGTGGGGGCCCGGTTTGATGACCGTGTCACCGGAAAACTGGACACCTTCGCGCCCCGGGCCCGGGTGGTGCACTTCGAGATCGATCCGGCGGAGATCGGCAAGAACCGCCGGGCTGATGTGGCCGTCCTGGGCGATCTCGGGCTGAGCCTGGCGCGGATGGTGGAGATCAGTCTCCAGCGCACGGCGGAACCCCGCACAGCGGCCTGGCTGGAGCGCATCAACACCTGGAAGGAGCGTTATCCCCTCACGATTCCTCCGACGGAAGGGGCGATCTACCCCCAGGAAGTGCTTCTGGCGGTGAGGGATCTGGCCCCCGACGCGATCGTCACCACAGATGTCGGTCAGCATCAAATGTGGGCCGCCCAGTACCTGCGCAACGGTCCCAGGGGCTGGATCAGCAGTGCCGGCCTGGGGACCATGGGTTTTGGGATGCCGGCCGCGATGGGGGCCCAGGTGGCCATGCCGGACCGTCAGGTGGTTTGCATCGCCGGCGATGCTAGCATCCTAATGAACATCCAGGAGCTCGGAACCCTGGCGGCCTACGGGTTGCCCGTGAAGGTGGTGATCGTGAACAACCACTGGCAGGGCATGGTGCGTCAGTGGCAGGAAAGCTTTTATGAGGAGCGCTACTCCTCTTCCGACATGCTGAACGGCATGCCCGATTTCATTGCCCTGGCCCGTTCCTTCGGTGTGGATGGCGTCAAGATCACCGAGCGTGAGGCCCTGCACCGCGATCTCGCAGCAGCGTTGCAATCACCGACTCCGATGATGATCGACGTGCATGTGAGGCGCGGAGAGAACTGTTACCCGATGGTTCCCCCAGGCAAGAGCAATGCCCAGATGGTGGGACTCCCCTCCCATCCCGAGCTGGCGATGGGCACGACGCGAACCTGTGGCTCCTGTGGCGCCACCACCGCCCATGAACATCGCTTCTGCCCCCAGTGCGGAGCGTCTCTGTGATCCTGCGTTTGCTGAGTTGCCTGTTGGTTGGGCTGCTTGCTGCTTCACCGGCAGCGGCAGCTGAGGTGCTGCAGGTGCGTACCGCATCTCTTCTGCAGGTGGGTGACGGGAATCGCTATTACACGGTCCAGCTGGCCTGCATCGACGTCGAGCCTGATGCGGAGTCCTCTGCCGTCGACTGGTTGAAGGAGCAACTCCCCCGTCGGAGGCGAGTCAATCTGCGCCCGGTGGGACGCAGCGAAGGCCAGTTGCTGGCCAGGGTCACGCCCATTGGCGATGAGCTGGATCTCAGTGCCGGCTTAGTGGGTGCGGGCCTGGCGAAAGACACCTGCCCAACGGAGCCGGTCTGAATGGCAGACAACCGCATTGCCCGTGGCATCGTTCTGGTGCCCTGTCTCCTGCTCGGCGGCGCATTCCTGGCAACGGCGGCCTGGGGGCAGGGCGCTGCTGCCGATAACCGCGGCCTGGCCATCGCCATCGGTGCAGCACTGCTGGGGGCCGGACTGCTGTCCCAGGTTCCATCGTCCGACGATCCGGTGACAAAACCGGACGACGACAACCGTTCTCACTAGCTTCACTTGGTGGGGTTGGCGTTCCCGTTTCATGTCGAGGTCGGCACCGCGTCCCTGGCTTTCTTGGACCTGTCTCGCAGCTGTCGTGATCGGCTGCCAGGCCCTCGTCTCCAGTGCGATACCGCGACAGAGGATCGTCGTGATGTTGCCCTCGGCTCCAGGCGACGCAACCCTTCGCAATCGCTTCCTTCAGGGCTTTTCCATTGGCGAGGCGACGGTCAGGGCCTGCGGTCATCCCCTGCCTGCGGTGCGTTGGGTCTCACTGAGGCCAGATCAGTCTCCGCTTGAACACCTGCCTCACCGCGGTGATCACCACATCGTCGTGGCGCCACCCTCAGCCGATCTACGCGCCTTCAGCGCCCTAACTCAGCATCTCGGAATCAGCGTTCTGCTTCCGTATCAGCGCGGTGAGTCGATCGACACCCTCAGGGATCTCAAGGGCCGCGACAAGCTCTGGCCGCTGGTCCCATCGATTGAAGATGACGTCAAGGCCACCGTGGAGGCCACCCTCAAAGCCGGTTGGGAGCGGGCCATGGTGGTGGCTGATCCAAATTCGCTCGAAGCCACCTTGTCGACGACCTTCGTCGATCACTACAAAGCCTCTGGTGGTCTGGTGGAGAGTTACGAAACCACCCCGGTTCAGCAGGTGGATCCAACGGATGATCAACGGCTGGATCGTTTCCGCAAGGACATGACCTTCTCATGGGCCGGGACGGTGGTGGTGGCCGACCAACCCGACGGGCCTCTGGCCTCCCGCTTGCGGCGGGAGCAACGCGATGGTGCCTTCGGTGGCGGTGCTCCCTGGACTCCGAACTGGGTGTACCTGTCCGATCCGGACGCGCTGCAGGATCTGCCCCAGGTGCCCTGGCAGCAACTCGGCCTGGAACATCCAGCCCGTGGTGACAACTGGCTGGCCTTTGAACAGCAGTTCAGCCGCCGCTGGGGGGAGGCCCCCGACCTGCTCGCGGCGGCGGGCTACGACACGGCGCGCGTGCTGGCGCTGGTGGAAGCGGCGCCGCTGCCGGTATCGGATGAAGGGAACCCTGATCCGATGGGCTGGGTAAATCCTGATCAGGACGCCGTCGATCTCTGCTCCGCCCTGCGTCATCGACAGCAGGGCGAGTCGCTGCGCCTCAGGGCGGCGGCGAGTGATTTCCGCCTGCGGGCCGGCATGACCCCGTCGGGTCGGGCGGTGGCAGGCCTGCTTCAGGGGACGTCATCTGATCGAATGAAGGCCGATGGCAAGCAAGCTGATGCTGCGACTGGCTGAGCTGAAGCTGCCGCTGGATCACACCGAAGAGGAGTTAACGCAGGCCGTCCTCCGGCGTCTGAGGGTTACGCCGGAACAGCTGCTGGAGCAGCGGCTGGTCAAGCGCAGCATCGATGCCCGTCGTCGCGATCGGATTCAGCTGATTTACAGCGTGGATGTGCAGGTGAAGGGTGAAGCCGCCCTGCTGCGACGCATCGGCAACAAGGGACGGGTGCGTCCCGCTCCCGACACCCGCTACCGGCCCGTCGGTCATGCCCCCGTTGGCTTCCCCTTGGATTCTGTTGAACGGCCGGTGGTGGTCGGAGCAGGCCCCTGTGGCTACTTCGCTGCTCTGCTGTTGGCGCAGATGGGCTTTTGCCCGCTGTTGCTGGAACGGGGTCAGGCCGTGAAGCAACGCACCGCTGACACCTTCGGCTTCTGGCGGGGGACCATCCCTTTCAACCCGGAATCGAATGCCCAGTTCGGTGAGGGCGGTGCCGGAACGTTTTCTGACGGCAAGCTTTACAGCCAGGTGAGCGATCCTGAGCACTACGGCCGCAAGGTGCTGGAGGAGCTGGTGGCCTGTGGTGCCAGCGAGGAGATCCTCACGCTGCACCGCCCCCACATCGGCACGTTCAAGCTCGCCACGGTCGTCCGCGGCCTGCGGGCTCGGATCGAAGCCCTGGGGGGTGAGGTGCGCTTCAACAGTCATGTGACACGCCTTCAGCTCAGCGACATCAGTGCTGAGAAGCCGTTTCAACTCGATGGCTTGGTGCTGGCCGATGGAACGGAGATTCCCTGCCGCCATCTGGTGCTGGCCCCCGGTCATTCAGCTCGGGACTGCTTTGAAATGCTGGAGCAGATCGGTGTGCAGCTGCAGCGCAAACCGTTTTCGGTGGGGGTGCGGATCGAGCATCCGCAGCACTTGATCGATGCTGCCCGCTGGGGAGAGGCGGCGGGCCATCCGCGTCTCGGGGCGGCCGAGTACAAGATGGTGCACCATGCCGAGAACGGTCGCTGCGTCTACAGCTTCTGCATGTGTCCTGGAGGATTTGTGGTGGGCGCAACGTCTGAAGAAGGCCGGGTGGTGACCAACGGCATGAGCCAGCATTCCCGCAACGAGCGCAACGCCAACAGCGGTCTGGTCGTGGCCCTCGATGCCGACGATCTGGCCCCGTTTGAACGCTTCCCCGGGGATCCGTTGGCGGGAATTGCCCTGCAACGGGAGCTGGAGGAGCGTGCCTTCAGGCTGGGGGGACACAGCTACGCCGCACCGGCACAGCGGTTGGAGGATTTCCTGGCGGCGCGGCCATCCACTCGGCTGGGTGCCATTGCAGCCTCGTATCAACCAGGGGTGCATCCCGCCGATCTTGCAGAACTGCTGCCAACTCCCATCACTTCGGCCTTGCGGGAGGCGTTGCCAGCCTTTGCCCGAAAGCTGAAGGGCTACGACCATCCGGATGCGGTGCTCACCGGCGTGGAAACCCGCACCTCATCGCCTGTCCGTGTACCCAGGGATGAGGCGCTGGAATCCCTCAATGTGCAGGGCTTGGTGCCGGCAGGGGAGGGGGCGGGTTACGCCGGCGGCATTCTTTCGGCTGGAATTGACGGCATCCGGGCGGCCGAAGCGCTGGCTCGTCAGCTGCTGGCATCGGATTCCAACGCAACGGCCTGACTGACGATGCCGCTCCATTGCACCGCCTTCACCTGATCCCGTCGCCAGGAATGGAAGAGGTCAGGTTCGCTCACGGTGCACAGCGGGCAGTGGGCGATCTGGTCGCCGGCAACCCCCGCTTGCTGGAGTTGCAACCGGGCAGCAGCACGGATGTCCAGACGATGCCGAGCCGGTTGCTCATCCGGCAGAACAGCTCCGCTTGCAGGTAGGTCCACATCGCCTGGAATCGATGCGGCGATGGCCTCCACCACCTCCTCTCCCACCTGGTAGTGCTGCCCGCTCACGGCTGGGCCCAGGGCGATGACCAGATCCTTCCGCCGGGCACCCCGTTCCAACAGGCGGTTGAGGGCCGTGGGCAGAATCCCGGCCGCGACACCGCGCCAGCCGGCATGACAGGCCGCGGCGTGGCCGGTGCCGGGATCAGCGATCAGCACAGGGGTGCAGTCGGCACCGCACACCCAGAGGCTTTGGCTCCCGGCAGTACTCACCAGACCATCACCCTCAGGCCAAGGTTCGCCGTTGGCCCGGTCGGCGGCGAGCACGACGCCGCTGTGCACCTGTTGCGGGCGGTGCACGCTGATGCCAGCGCTGATGTAACCGGCCAGTTCGTCGGGGCCTCGACCCTGCCAGCGTCGTGTGAAGAATCCGTGCTCAAAACCCGCTTCATGCAGACGGTCGCACTGCAGGTAATACCCCCCGTAGCAACCGATCCAGGTCCAGCCCTGCAGGGTGTTGAAGCTGTTGTCGGGGCGATCGAAAGGATCCCGGCCTTCCATCGGTATGGGTCCTAAAGGGTGGCGATATCCCGCATCATCCAGAAGCCTGCGAACGCCTGCTCTTCGGGGCTGGTCTGGATGGCGATGAATTGCAGCCCCTTGCCCAGTTCTTTCGACCGGGCCAGGTCCCCAGCGATGGCATCTGCCGCGGCTGCATCCAGATCACTGACCAACCAGCGGTCGTCCTGCCCTGCCTCCAGCACAAGCTGACGACCTTCCACCAGAAGCCGAACCGGCTCAAGACCTCCGAGCCAGCCGGCCATCGCCAGGGCGCGACTGTTGCTGAACAGACGAAGTCCAGGAACCGCCTGGTCGCTGTCCAGTCCTGCTGGCAGGGGTAACAGGCCGCTGAAACTGGTCGGCCAGTCCGAGGCGTCACGCAGAAGATCCGCCGGCAAAGACGCCCAGGACCAGGCATCGCCTTGCACCTCTTCGGGCAGAGGCACTGCTGGGGTGGCGATCGGCGCTGGTGGTGGAGCAAGAGGCCCTGCCATGAAGCCCTCCTCCTGGGGGTAGACCTCCTGTTCGCGATGTTGCAGCCAATCCAGAAGCGCGTAGGTGCGACGACTGGCGATCATCTCCAGATCCTGCTCCGTGGCCGCCCGCTGCACCATGGTTCGCATGGAGCTGCGCCAGCAACGCAGGCGTCGAGGTGCCGGCCAGCCTGCATCGAGGGCGCATTGTCGGGCCTCTTCCAGGGCGGAACTCAACCAGAGGGAATTCACCTCTCCGGATGGGCAGCGTTTTGAAAAACGGAAAGGTGTGTCCTTGGCATCCGCAGCAGGGGTCGCTGTGATCAGCAGTTCCCAGCGCTTGCGTCCGTCGGCTTCAAGAATCGGTCGGGAATAGAAGTCAAGCTCCCAATCCGCGCCGAGCGTCGGAGTGGTGGTCATCCGGCGTCCTGTTCCCGCTGTTTGAGCATGCTCTGGGCGCGACTGGCCCGATCACTGGCTTCTGCCATCACCTTGTCTTTTTCAACCAGGAGTTCACCGGGCGGTCCCTCCAGCAACGCGGTGTTCAGACCGATGCGTCCGCGGCCGGGGTCCAGCTCCGTGATCAGGGCCTGAACCCGCTCCCCCTGATCGAACACTTCGCGGATGGATCGCAGGCTGCCATTGGTGATGGCGGACTGGTGCAGCAGGCCGCTGATTCCACCCAAGTCGATGAACAGCCCGTAGGGCTTGACCGCGGCGACCACACCGTCCACCAGTTGTCCCACCTCCAGCTCCTGGAAACGGGCTGCCACAGCAGCACGTTTCTGCGACAGCACCAGCTTGCGGGTTTCTGAATTGACCTCGATGAAGGCCACCCCAAGGGTCTTGCCCACGAGCTCCTGGTGGTTTTCGCCGTCCTGAAGCTGGGATCGGGGAATGAACCCCCGTAGACCTTCGAGGTCGCAGGTCACACCGCCACGGTTGAAACCGTTGACGATGACCTGCACCACCTTCCCTTCCTTTTCGAACTCCTTGACCTTGTCCCAGCTCTTGCGCAATTCAAGGGCCCGGCAGCTGATGGTGACCATGCCGTCGGCGTTCTGCTCACGGGTGACCAGCACTTCAACCTGCAGCCCCTTGGGGAACCGCTCCCCCAGGTTGGTGATGACCCCGAGGCCGGCCTCGCTTTTGGGCATGAATCCTGGGGCTTTTCCCCCGATGTCGACGTAGATGCCGTCGCTCTCCAGGCCGATCACCGTTCCTTCAACCACCTCTCCTGTGGTGCCGACTGGAGCGTTCTCGTCCAGGGCGGCAAGGAAGGCCTCTTCATCAAAATCGAAGTCGTCAACGCTGCGCGGCTTGCTGTCCTCCTGACGGCGGGGCGCCTTGTCGGGCGCTCCCATCAGATCCGCCATGGTCATGCCTTCCATGGCACCCATGTCGAATCGATCTTCATCAGCCTCTGTCGAGGCTGTTCTGGGGGGACCCATCAGACCCGCTTTCTCCTCCAGTAGCCGGGCTTTTTCGGCTGCAGCTTCAGCAGCGGCACGCGCTTCAGCCGCCTCGCGCTGCAACTGCTCCTGCTCCTCCTTACGGTTGATCTTCATCACCTGGAGCGGAGGGGTCGCGGCCGCTCGCGGTGCCTTGGGGCGATTGGGCTGCGAACTGCCGGCTGCGGCCATGAACCAGAGATGATGGATCGATCATTCTGACAGGGAGGGACTGGCCTGGGACCATGCAGAGGGAGTTTCGATGACTGGCCATCAGCACCGCTATGAGCAGCTCGCCTGGCCTGAGATCCAGGCGATGGCCAACGCTGATGGTTCAACCCTGATCTGGCCCTTCGGTGCCTGTGAACAACACGGTCCCCATCTCCCCCTGGAGACGGATGCCCTGTTTGCCGAACGGATCACAGAGGCGGTTTTGGCCGAACTCGGTCCCGACCTGCCGATCTGGCGCTTGCCGACCCAGGTTGTGGGTTTCTCCCCTGAGCATCGATCCTTCCCCGGCACCCTCAGCCTCTCCTCGGACTTGCTGATCGCTGTGGTGGTGCAGCTGGGGGAACAGCTGGCCGCCATGGGATGGCGTCGTCTGGTGCTGTTCAACGCCCATGGGGGCCAGATCGCCCTGCTCCAGGTGGCGGCCAGAGAGTTGCGGCAACGCTGTCCGGCGATGGCCGTTCTGCCCTGTTTCCTCTGGAGTGGAGTTGACGGTCTTGTCGATCTCCTGCCGAAGGATGAGCTGGAGAACGGTCTTCACGCCGGCTTGGCGGAGACCTCACTCATGCTTCATCTGGCCTCTGAGCTGGTGGGTGAACAGCGCCCGGTGGATGGTCTGCCTGGATTGGAGGGCACGCCTTGTCCCCCCAGCGGTTGGAGTCTCGAGGGGGCGGCTCCCTCCGCCTGGTTGATGGAGGATCTCAGTCGCAGTGGTGTGATCGGAGATAGCAGCACGGCTTCCGCAGAGCTTGGCAAGGCGTTGGAACAGCGCCTGGTGCTGCATTGGACTAAGCGCTTACGCGCTCTGCTGGTGAGCGACTGGCCGGCGCCTGCGGAGCCCGTTGACAGGACCTCTGCGTCCTGAACTGAGAACGCTGACCTCTCCAAGGTCTTGGGTCCTGGTTATTCTCGGTCGCACTGAAAGTGGTGGACCACGTCCTATGACGACCCTCAATGCACCCGAGGCAGCTGTGGTGGAGGGGCTTGATGCGCTGCCTGATTTCACCACTGAGGCTTACAAGGATGCCTACAGCCGCATCAACGCGATCGTCATTGAGGGTGAGCAGGAAGCTCACGACAACTACATCTCCCTCGGCACCCTGATCCCTGATCAGAAGGATGAGCTGGCGAAGTTGGCCCGGATGGAGATGAAGCACATGAAGGGCTTCACATCCTGTGGCCGCAACCTCGGTGTGGAGGCCGATATGGCTTTCGCCAAGACATTTTTCGAGCCCTTGCACGGCAACTTCCAGGCGGCCCTGAAAAAGGGCAAGGTGGTGACCTGCCTGCTGATTCAGGCCCTGCTGATCGAAGCCTTTGCGATCTCGGCCTATCACATCTATATTCCCGTGGCCGATCCTTTCGCCCGCAAGATCACGGAAGGCGTGGTGAAGGACGAGTACACCCACCTCAACTACGGCCAGGAATGGCTGAAGGCCAATTTCGAAGCCAGCAGGGACGAGTTGTTCGAGGCCAATAAAGCCAACCTTCCCCTGATTCGCTCGATGCTGGAGGAGGTTGCCTCCGATGCAGCCGTCCTTCACATGGAGAAGGAGGACCTGATCGAGGATTTTCTGATCGCCTATCAGGAAGCACTCGGTGAAATCGGCTTCACCTCAAGAGACATTGCCCGGATGGCTGCTGCTGCCCTTTCGGTCTGAGTCAAGACCGTTGGCCGGTTTGTTCACAGGACCTTGATCGTCTTCCCACGTCGCCGTGGGAGCATGGGCGATCGGGTCGTCTTTAGCGGCGTGTTTAGAGCGGGTGCATGTTTGGTCTGATCGGGCATTCAACGAGCTTCGATGCAGCCCGTCGCAAGGCGATGGAACTGGGTTTCGATCACATTGCGGATGGAGATCTCGATGTGTGGTGCAGTGCTCCGCCACAGCTCGTGGAACACGTGGAGATCTCCAGCCCCACAGGAACCACGATCAAGGGTGCTTACATCGATTCCTGCTTCGTTCCGGAGATGCTGAGTCGGTTCAAAACAGCTCGGCGGAAGGTTCTCAATGCCATGGAGCTGGCACAGAAGAAGGGGATCAATATCACCGCCCTCGGTGGTTTCACCTCGATCATTTTTGAGAATTTCAACCTGCTGCAGCACCAGACGGTGCGCAGCACGACCCTGGAGTGGCAGCGTTTCACGACCGGCAACACCCACACCGCCTGGGTGATCTGCCGTCAGGTGGAGAACAATGCACCCACCCTTGGCATCGATCTGAAAACCGCCAAGGTGGCCGTGGTGGGCGCCACCGGCGACATCGGCAGTGCGGTCTGCCGCTGGCTGTCAGCGCGGACCGGTGTCGGAGAACTGCTGCTGGTGGCCCGTCAGCAACAGCCCTTGCTGGACCTTCAGGCCCAGATCGGCGGTGGTCGCATCCTCTGCCTTGATGAGGCATTGCCCGAGGCGGACGTGGTGGTGTGGGTCGCCAGCATGCCGCGCACCCTGGAGATTGATCAGGACAGCTTGCGCAAGCCCTGTCTGATGATTGATGGGGGTTACCCGAAAAACCTCGACTCAAAGGTTGCCGGTGGCGGCATTCACGTGCTCAAGGGCGGAATTGTCGAGTTCTGCAAGGACATCGGCTGGACCATGATGCAAATTGCCGAGATGGAGAAGCCCCAGCGACAGATGTTCGCCTGCTTCGCCGAGGCGATGCTGCTGGAATTCGAACGCTGTCACACGAACTTCAGCTGGGGCAGAAACAACATCACCCTCGAGAAAATGGACTTCATCGGAGCTGCTTCGGTGCGCCATGGTTTTTCCACGCTGAACCTCAACCCTTCTGCCCAGGCCGCTGCCGCCTGATTCCATCGCCATGCCTCGCCGTCCCCTACTGGAATTCGAGAAGCCTCTGGTTGAACTGGAGCAGCAGATCGAACAGATTCGTCAGCTCGCCAGGGATTCCGAGGTGGATGTCAGTCAGCAGCTCCATCAGCTGGAGTCCCTGGCCGCCCGCCGTCGTCAGGAGATCTTCCAGGGGCTGACCCCGGCTCAGAAGATTCAGGTGGCCCGCCACCCGAATCGTCCCAGCACCCTGGATTTCATCCAGATGTTCTGCGACGACTGGATCGAATTGCATGGTGATCGGCGGGGCAACGATGATCAGGCCCTGGTCGGTGGAGTCGGGCGTCTTGGGGATCAGGCTGTTCTGCTGATTGGCCATCAGAAAGGGCGTGACACCAAGGAGAACGTCGCCCGCAACTTCGGGATGGCCACTCCTGGGGGGTATCGCAAGGCCATGCGGTTGATGGAACATGCGGATCGCTTCCGGCTCCCGATCCTGAGCTTCATCGATACCCCTGGGGCCTACGCAGGGCTTCAGGCGGAAGAGCAGGGGCAAGGGGAAGCCATTGCTGTGAATCTGCGCGAAATGTTCCGGCTTCGGGTCCCTGTGATCGCCACGGTGATCGGCGAGGGCGGCTCCGGTGGAGCCCTGGGTATCGGAGTGGCCGACCGATTGCTGATGTTCGAGCACAGCGTCTACACCGTGGCCAGTCCGGAAGCGTGCGCATCAATCCTCTGGCGTGATGCGGCCAAGGCCCCCGATGCGGCGGCGGCCCTTCGGATCACCGGCGGCGACCTGCTGGAGCTTGGTGTGGTGGATGAGGTTCTGGAGGAACCGTCCGGTGGCAACAACTGGGCTCCTCTGGAGGCTGGTCAGACTCTGCGGGCAGCCCTGGAACGGCATCTCAACGCGTTATTGGCGCTTTCGGACCATGATTTGAGGGAGGCCCGTTATCGAAAATTCCGTGCAATGGGTCAATTTGTTGAGGGAAATTCACAGAATTCCGGCGAAAGCGCTTAATGTGTCACAGTTTGCAAACAGAACTTGCCAACGGCTCTGATCACAGGTGCAAGTCGTGGCATAGGCCGCCGAACGGCTGAACTGCTGGCCCGCAAGGGTTGGGATCTCAAGCTGATTGCCCGCCGTGGTGATCAGCTTGAGCAGTTGGCCACCGAATTGCGGCCGATGGGTGTGCGGGTGGATGTCCGCTCCGTTGATCTCACCGATCCCCAGGCCATCCACCCCGAGCTGACCGGACTTCTGGAGCAGGGATCAGCTCCCGCTGTGTTGATCAACAACGCGGGAGCTGCCTACACCGGAGATCTGCTGGCCATACCGCTGGAGCGTTGGCAGTGGTTGATGCAGCTGAATGTCACCAGCGTCATGCAGGTTTGTGCCGCGGTTGTTCCTGCCATGCGCCCTTCCGGAGGTTTGGTGATCAATGTCAACAGCCATGCCGCGCGCAATGCCTTCCCGCAATGGGGTGCGTACTGCGTCAGCAAAGCGGCCCTGGCCAGCTTCACCCGCTGCCTGGCGGAGGAGGAGCGAGCCCATGGAATCCGTGCCTGCACCCTTACCCTCGGTGCCGTAAACACCCCCCTTTGGGACGCGGAAACCGTACAAAGCGATTTCGATCGTCGTGCCATGCTCACTGTCGACCAGGCGGCAGAGACCTTGGTGAACCTGGCAGAACAACCCGTGAACCAGGTGATCGAAGACTTAACCCTCATGCCGGCTGCCGGCGCCTTCTGAACGAATAGTCATGACCACCACCGTCCCTTTCGTGTCCAACGGCGCCAGCAATGGCATCTCCAACGGCAACGGCCAGCCCCGCCTCAGTGCAGAGGTGTCGACCCGAATTCGCGAGCGGCTTCAGGCCGCTGGGGTGTCGTTCCTCGCCAACGACAACATCGCCGAGCACATTGAACCTGGCGAGCTCAGAGCTCTCGAGGTTGAGGTGGCCGACAAGGTGCGCGATCTGCTGCGCACCCTGGTGATCGACATCGACAACGATCACAACACCCACGAAACCGCCGAGCGTGTGTCTCGGATGTACCTCCATGAGGTGTTCAAGGGGCGTTATCACCATCAGCCGAAGGTGGCCAGTTTCCCCAACGTCAAGAAACTGGATGAGATCTACACCGTCGGGCCGATCACGGTGCGATCGGCTTGCTCCCACCATCTGGTCCCAATCATGGGCAACTGCTGGATCGGGATCAAGCCAGGTGCCCGTGTGATCGGGTTGTCCAAGTTCACAAGGGTGGCGGACTGGGTGTTCTCCCGGCCCCATATCCAGGAAGAGGCGGTGATGATTCTGGCTGACGAGATCGAGAAGCTCTGCGAACCCCAGGGCCTCGGCATCATCATCAAGGCTCAGCACTACTGCATGAAGTGGCGCGGTGTGAAGGAGCCCCAGACCAGCATGGTGAATTCCGTGGTGCGGGGCGATTTCCGTCACGACCCCAGCCTGAAGCAGGAGTTCTTTGAACTGGTGCGTCAACAGGACGCCTTGCTCAGCACCTGAGCTTCAGGGGCGAACAGCTGAAAGCAGAGCTCTCACTTTCTTGAGGTCCTTCCAACCCGGTCGGACCTCAAGACGACTGGAAGCGTCGAGGCCATCGGGTGAGACCTTCTCCAGTAATTCGGGGATCCATTCGGCACTGATGCCTCCAGCTAGCCACCAAGGAAGTGGTAACCGGGTTTCCGCCAACCAGTCCAGGGGGAGTCGGTGGCCTGTGCCCCCCAGCTGATCCGGACTCCAGGCATCCAGCAACAGGGCATCAACGGACTCCAGATAGTTCTCCACAGACTTCAGATCCTCCAGGCTGCGCAGGCGCAGGGCTTTCCAAACGCTTTTTTTTGGGTGGCGTTGCCGCAACGCCAGGCATTGCTCCGGGGTTTCCTTGCCATGGAGCTGCACCACCGTC
This sequence comes from Synechococcus sp. A15-28, assembly GCF_014280175.1. Taxonomy (GTDB): domain Bacteria; phylum Cyanobacteriota; class Cyanobacteriia; order PCC-6307; family Cyanobiaceae; genus Parasynechococcus. Next base: position 1,527,908 of record NZ_CP047931.1, on the reverse strand, counting down.
GGTGTGCCGTCCCCCTGGAGCGCTGCATCGAGCTCCTCTTCCGAGGCGTCGGCCACCACCCACACCCGATGGACCTCAGGACAATGCTGCGCAAGCTGGCTGAACAGGCCCCGGCGAGGGGTGTCCTTGACGTATCTGGGGGTTCCTGCCACGCCGATCACGCCGATGGCATCGACCCCCATGGCGGCGATCGCCAGCGCCTGCTCAGGATCGGTGAGACCGCAGATCTTCACGGCTGGAGCGGTGGATTGATCGCGCAAGAACCTGCAGGCTGATCTCTTTAGGATCATGGAGGACACGCCCCTCTGGGGCAGCGACACCTTGGAGAAGCGGTGGGAGAAGGCTGGACCCTGTTGACCTTTCGGGGCATTCCGCTGCGGATCCAGCCCAGCTGGTTGTTTGCCCTGGCCATCTTCACCACCCTCTTCCAGGGGCGTTATTCGACTGAGATCACGCCGGCCGTCCCGTTGACGGTGAGCTGGGGGCTGGGCCTGGCGACAGCGCTCATGCTGTTTTTATCGGTGTTGCTGCATGAACTCGGCCATGCCGTGATGGCGGTCCGTGAAGGGGTGAAGGTGCTCAGCATCACCCTGTTCCATCTGGGGGGGATTGCCCGGGTCGAGAAGGAGTGCAACACGGCAATGGGCAGTCTGCGCATTGCTGCCGCCGGTCCCCTCGTCAGTCTTCTCCTGGCCCTGGGTCTGCTCCTTTCAGCGGTGCCGGCCGGTGGTGTGAGTCCTCTGCTCACGTTGCTCTGCACGCAGCTCGGCCTGCTCAACCTGATGCTCGGTTTATTCAATCTGCTGCCGGGTCTGCCACTGGATGGTGGATTGATCCTCAAGGCGCTGGTGTGGCAGTTCAGCGGCAGTCAGAAGCGGGGGATGCAGGTGGCAGCCGCCTCCGGCCGTGCTCTCTCCACACTGATGATCGTGCTGGGGGGCCTGCTGTTGCTGCAGGGCGGTGGCTTCAACGGCGTGATGTTGATGCTGATCGGTTGGTTCGGCCTTGGCGCGAATCGCAGCCAGTCCCAGATGCTGGTGCTGCATCAGGTGCTGCGGGACCTGAAGGTGGCGGATGCTGCCAGTCGCCGCTTCAGGGTGATGGAGTCTGATCAGCCCCTGCGTCGGCTCAGTCAGCTGCGTCTTCAGGACGACGAGGCCAAGCGAGGGGCGGATTGGGTGCTGATCTGCCGTGGCCCCCATTGGCTGGGTTGGGTGGATGATCAGCCTCTGCGGGATCTCCCTGTTCAGCAGTGGGACCTGCAGACCGTCGGCGACCATCTCCGCCCTCTGGAATCCCTCCCCTCCGTGGCCGACTCGGCGCCCATCTGGCAGGCCATCAAAGTTATTGAGGCCTCTGACCAGGGCCGGGCCTTGGTGCTGAGCCCGGCCGGTCTTCCCGCCGGCACCGTGGACCGCATGGACATCGCAGAAGCGGTGCTCAAGCGACTGGGGGTGCGGCTCCCCCCTCCGATCCTCGATGAGGCAAGGCGCCATAACCGCTACCCGATGGGGCTGGTGATGTTGCCTCAGATCGTCGAGTCGATGGCGGCAACTTCCGAACCATCGGATCGTGAACGGGCCTCCACCTGATCACGCTCGTCCTCGCTGAGGGGTAACTCCTTCCAGCTCACCTCAGGCCAGGCCATGGCCATGGCCTCAATCAGCTGCTGCTCCAACCTCAGCAGGTCAATCGCTGGTGCTGCTGCCGGCGGAGCGGCTTCGCCGAACACCAACTGCCAGAGCTCCGGTGGAGGGTCCAGCAGGATCTCCCCGTGCTGAAGCAGGCGTCCGCGCTGCCAGCACTGGGCACTGCCGATGCGTTTGACGCCGGCAGGGTCCACGAGATCTGCCGCGGTGGCACTTGCGAAGCAGTTGCTGTCGCCGGCGAGGGCGGGATCGTCCCCGAACCGCAACGGCAGCCCCAGTTGGGTGAAGCCATCGATCAACCATTGGCATGCCTCCCGGTAGGCCTGCTTGCGTCGGCGTGGAGCGGAGGGCCAGATCAGCGCATAGGTGAGTCCCCCCGCGTGCAGAACAGCCTGGCCGCCACTGGGGCGACGCACCATGCGAAGCCGTCCCCCCTGCGTCAGTTGATGCCAGTGCTGGGGCCAGTGGCGCTGATGACGTCCCAGGGACAGCCAGGGCCCGTCCCAGCGGTAGAACCGCAGCACCGGAGCCTCCGTGGCCTGGGCCAGCAGCATGGTGTCGATGGCCATTTGGGTCGGACCATCTCCAATCAGGTGGGGAATGAGTCGGCCAGGGGATCCGGCGGTCGGCATGCTGGAGATCGTGAGCGAGCGATGACGTGCTGCCCTGGTGGGACATCCCCCTGCTGATCGGCCTGGGCCTGCTGGCCGGAGGATTGGCTGGCCTGCTGGGCATTGGAGGTGGTCTGATCTTCGCGCCTTTGCTGCTCTGGCTGGATCTTCCGCCCCATCAGGCCTTGGCCACCAGCAGTTTTGCGATCGTGCCAACGGCCCTGGCGGGCCTGGTGTCTCATCTCCGCAGTGGATCACTGCCGGTTCGAACCGGTGTGGCCATCGGTGTGTCCGCCTTTGGTTCAGCGCTGTTGTTCGGCGGTCTGGCGGGGGTGGTGTCTGGCTGGATTCTGCTGGCGATGCAGACGCTGATCTATGTGGTGCTGGCCTTCGCTGTGCGCGTGCGGGAGGAGGAGACCCCTGAAGAGGTCGAGGAGACCAATGGCCAGGTGGGGTTGTTGGCGGGGGTGGGGTGCATTGCCGGCTGGACGGCCGGAATGCTCGGCCTCGGTGGTGGCCTGGTGATGGTGCCGCTGATGAACGGACCCCTGGGGGTTCCCATCCATCGGGCGGTACGCCTCAGCACCGTGGCGGTGTTCTGCTCCGCTACCGCAGCGTCGCTGCAGTTCCTGCATGAGGGGCGAGGGGTGCCCTGGATGGGCCTGGTGCTCGGGGGCGTGGCTGCCCTGGCGGCCCAATGGTCCGCCAGCCGTCTGGACCGTTTCGATGCGGTGGTGCTGGTGCGACTGCTGCGGGGGCTGGCCATCGTTCTGGCGTTGGACAGCTGCCGGCGGGCTCTTCATCTGCTGCTGGTCTGAACTCAGCTCAACAGGGTCCAGAAGCCCGCATCCAGCTCGTAACCAAGGGAGGCTGCCATCTGCGAGAGTTTGCCCCGTTGCGAGCGTCCCAGCGTGGCAGTGCAGAGGTCGTCCAGTTGCATCAGCCGGTGGGTGATCCACAGTTCGAGGGCCTGGGGCTCGAAGCGCAGTCCCTCACTGCGGTTGAAGCTGTGGGGCACCACCATGGCCACATGGCGGATCAAACTGCCCTGATCGCGTTCCAGCAGCAGTGGTAGCCAGGGGAAACGGGCATCGGCTCGCACGGCCCAGAGCCTTGGCTCAGGACATTCGGCCAGCTCTCGGGGATCCGAGGGATCTCGCGGCCAGTCGAACTGCAGTGCCAAGGCAGGGCCCTGCTCCAGCAGCGATGGCAGCGGCTGGCTGCTCCACGGCTGCAGGGGAGTGAGGTCGAGACGCCGGATCGCATCGGCGTTGATCAGAACCGGTTCCATCGATGGGTGTGACAGGCCTTTGCGAATGATGGCCTGAAGCCCCGCTGAGGGAGAAGAATGGGACCGCTTGTGTCTTCTTTCCCATGGCCACTGCTCTGACCTCAGCTGAAGTGTTCGTCGCTCTGGTGGTGGCTGCCCACGCTGCCGTTCTGGCCCTGCGTCTCTCCATCAGCCTTTACGAAGCCTGATCGCTGCGTTACAAGCGGTCATCTGAGCAGTCGCGGTGACGGCGTCCAAGACAAAGTCATCGCGATCCACGGATCAGCCGTCGGCTGAAGCCGCCGCCAACCGCGCCGCATCAATCCAACGTCAGCTGGACCGGCAGGAACTGCATTGCTGCCTGATCGCCCTAGCTGCCAAAGCAGCTTTGATCCTGGTGGGTTGCGTCAGCGTTGCGAGGATGTCTGTCGCCTATCAGGAACGACTCGATCGCCACGGCGAAATCGCGGCTGTGGTGAATCTTGAGGCGAAGAGATTGGAAACACTGCAAAACCGATTTGATCGGTTGTTCAGCATCGGCGGTGAGAAGCGGCTGCTGAGTGAGCAGGACCAGTGGATTGCACCCAACCGTCTGCGGGTGATCTGGCGCTGAGATTCCTTTCGTCTGCCGGTGGCTGAGGTCGACTGAGGAGCAGACTGGCGACCACCTGTTTCCGCATCGATGTCCGCGCCCGGCACCGTTCTGATCACCGGCACCACATCGGGTGTGGGCCTGAATGCCACCTGCGCCTTGGTGAAGCGGGGCTGGACGGTGATCACCGCGAACCGCAGCCAGGAGCGTGCCGCGGCTGCGGCCGATGCGCTCGATCTCCCCAAAGACCGGCTCCAGCACGTGTTGATGGATCTGGGCGATCTCGACGGTGTGCGTCGAGCTGTTGATGCGTTACCGGATCGATTGGATGCGGTGGTCTGCAATGCCGCGGTGTACAAACCGAAGCTGAAACAGCCCGAGCGTTCACCGCAGGGCTATGAGATCTCGATGGCCACCAACCACTTGGGCCATTTCCTCCTGGTGCAGTTGCTGATGGGCCGCTTGCAGAACTCCAGCCACCCCTCCAGGCGGGTGGTGATCCTGGGCACCGTGACGGCCAACTCCAAGGAGCTGGGAGGCAAGATCCCCATCCCCGCTCCCGCAGATCTGGGCGACCTGTCTGGGTTTGAGGCCGGTTTCCAGGATCCGGTGTCGATGGCCAGTGGCAAGCCGTTCAAGCCCGGCAAGGCCTACAAGGACAGCAAGCTCTGCAACATGATCACCACCCAGGAGCTGCATCGCCGCCTGCACGGGGAGACAGGGATCACCTTCACGTCGCTGTATCCCGGCTGTGTTGCGGACACACCCTTGTTCCGCAACACCCCCAAGGCGTTTCAGACGATCTTCCCCTGGTTCCAGAAGAACATCACCGGCGGCTATGTCTCCCAGGCCCTGGCTGGAGAACGGGTGGCGGATGTGGTGGCCAACCCTGACTTCGCCGAATCGGGCGTTCACTGGAGCTGGGGCAACCGTCAGAAAAAGGATGGTCAGCAGTTCAGCCAGGAGCTGTCCGACAAGGCCACCGACCCAGACACTGCTCGACGGGTCTGGGACCTGTCGATGCAGCTGGTGGGACTCTGATCAGTCGAAGCCGAGCAGGTCGAAGATCTCCCGGTCCTTCAGGGATGTGGCTTCGAGGGGCTGCACATTTTCGAGCATATTCTGAGCCAGTCGCAGATACTCGCTGCGCACGGCCTGGACGGCTTCGTCGTCGTCATCCATTTCGAAGATCGTGCACTTCTTGAGCCGGGATCGCCGGATCGCATCCACATCCTTGAAATGGGCCATGGTGCGCAGGCCCGTGCGTTCGTTGAACTTGTCGATCTGATCGGTATCCGCCGAGCGGTTGGCCACGACACCCCCAAGCCGTACCTTGTAGTTCTTGGCTTTGGCCTGAATGGCCTGAACGATCCGGTTCATCGCGAAGATCGAATCGAAATCGTTGGCTGTCACGATCAGGCAGTAGTTGGCGTGCTGCAGCGGTGCAGCAAAGCCACCACACACCACATCGCCGAGCACATCGAAGATCACCACATCGGTGTCTTCGAGTAGGTGATGCTCCTTGAGCAGCTTCACGGTCTGCCCCGTCACGTAACCGCCACAACCGGTTCCAGCCGGTGGGCCACCGCTTTCGACGCACTGCACACCGTTGAAGCCGGTGAAGACGAAGTCCTCCGGACGCAGCTCTTCGCTGTGGAAGTCCACCTCTTCAAGGATGTCGATCACCGTTGGCACCATCTTGTGGGTGAGGGTGAAGGTGCTGTCGTGCTTGGGGTCGCAGCCGATCTGCAGGACCCGTTTGCCCAGCTTGGAGAAGGCAGCGGAGAGGTTGGAGGAGGTGGTGGACTTACCGATGCCGCCTTTGCCGTAGACGGCGATCACCAGGGTTTCCTCCTGAATGTTGAGGGAGGGGTCCTGGTGGACCTGCACACTGCCTTCGCCATCTGTGGGACGCGTCAGGGTCGTGGTCATTCAGCGACCTTCACAAGAGGAGATGGATTCATTCAACATCAGAAGATGTGCTGTGGCTGTGTTTCACCAACAAACGAAAGATCTGAATGTCCGTTGTCGGCATGATTCAAGAATTTCTATCGTTTAACTGAAAATAATTGAGTGAATTTGCTCATGCCTTGTAGTGGGCTTTGGCGTCATACAGCGTTTCACTGCTGATTTCCTTGCAGCCCACCTGGCGGGCGTAGGCCTCAGCATTGCGGCGAACTTTTCCGCGCACGAAGAAAGGGATTTTCTTCAGTTCGGCTTCCCCATCGGGCGTCCACACCAGGGCGTCCTCGTCCACCTCTGGTCCATCGCTGAGGTCGGGCACCCCGCTGGCAGCTCCCGCCCCTCCGGCATGGCCCAGGTGGCTCTGGTGACCGTCCACGAATTCAAAGTCGTGGCGGAACATGCCGATCAGATGTTCCTCCAGCCCCATCATCAGTGGGTGGACCCAGTCGTCGAAGATCACGTTGGCTCCTTCCCAGCCCATCTGGGGACTCCTTCGGGCGGGCACGTCCTGCACGTGCATGGGGGTGCTGATCACCGCGCAGGGAAGTCCCAGGCGTTTGGCGCTGTGGCGTTCCATCTGGGTCCCCAGCACCAGTTCGGGGGCCGCTTCGGCCATGGCTGCCTCCACCTTCAGATAGTCGTCGCAGATCAACGCCTCCAGTCCCAACGCCTTGGCTGCTGCCCGCACCGGTCGGGCCATCTCACGGCTGTAGGTGCCCAGCCCCACCACCTGGAAGCCCAGCTCCTCACTGCAGATGCGGGCTGCAGCGATGGCATGGCTGCCATCCCCAAAAATGAACACCCGCTTGCCGGTGAGGTATGTGGAGTCGACGGATTCGGAATACCAGGGCAGGCGTGAGCGGCGATAACCCTCCTCCGGCGAGGGTGGTTCCAGTCCCAGGGCGGTGTGCACCTCAACGAGAAAATCGTGGGTGGCGCCGACGCCGATCGGCACCGTGCGGGTGAAGGGCATGCCGAAGTTGCGTTCCAGCCAGATGCAGGTGGATTCAGCCACCTCCGGGTAGAGGCAGATGTTGAGGTCGGCGTCGGGGATCCGCTTGAGATCCTCAACCCCCGCCCCCAGGGGGGCCACCACCGCCACATCGATGCCGTGCATGGTCAGCAGCGTCTGCACTTCCAGCACGTCATCGCGGCAGCGGAACCCCAGCAGGGATGGGCCCAGCAAATTCACCCGTGGTCGACGTCCCTGCTGCTGCCAACGCTTGGGATCATGTTGTGGCTGAGCGGCAGGCACGTCCTGCTTCAACAGGCCTCGCGTCAATTGATAGAGGGTTTCTGCGGCGCCCCAGTTCTCTTTTTTGCTGTATGCCGGCAGCTCAAGGCTCACCACCGGCATCGTCAGTCCCATGCCCTGTGCCAGGGCCCCGGGTTGGTCCTGGATCAGTTCCGCCGTGCAGCTTTCACCTACCAGCAGCGCGTCGGGTTGGAAGCGGTCCACCGCTTCTCGCACATGGCGCTTCACCAGTTCCGCTGTGTCTCCCCCCAGATCGCGAGCCTGAAAGGTGGTGTACGTCACTGGTGGGCGCTGGCCGCGCCGCTCGATCATGGTGAACAGCAGGTCGGCATAGGTGTCGCCCTGCGGTGCGTGCAGCACGTAGTGCACCCCGTCCATCGAGGCGGCGATGCGAATGGCACCCACGTGGGGCGGTCCTTCGTAGGTCCAGAGGGTCAGATCCATGGCGTCAGGCGTGCACGGGGTGGTCGGGTTGGGTCGGATGCAGTGCGGGATGAATCAGTTCGCGGCGCCGCAATGGCCTTGAGAAAAGCTCCGCCAGGTCACCGGCCTGGTCGATGCCGTGGATCGGACTGAACACCAGTTCGATCGACCACTTCGTGGCGATGCCTTCGGCCTCCAGAGGATTGGCCAGGCCCATGCCGCAGACCACCAGGTCCGGAGCGCTGTCACGCACCCGGTCGAGCTGCAGTTCCACGTGCTGCCCCTCCATCACGGGGGTGCCCTCCGGCAGCAGGGCCAGCTCCTCGGCCATCTGATCGCGGTTCAGATAGGGCGTTCCCACCTCCACCAGTTCCATGCCGCATTCCCGCTGCAGAAAACGGGCCAGGGGAAGCTCGAGCTGTGATTCGGGCAACAGGAAAATGCGCTTGCCCGCCAGCACCTGCCGATGGGGTTCCAGGGCGATGCGCGCCCGTTCCATCAGCGGATCCAGCACGGTCGCCACCTGGCTGGGGGCGACATCGAAGGCTTGGGCACCCGCTTCCATCCAGCGACGACTGCCTTCGGCTCCAAGGGGGAAGGGGGCGGTGAGCACGGTGGCGCCCCGGTCGCGCAGCAAGCGGGCGGTCTCCGTGAGGAACGGCTGGGTGAGCAGCACAGTGGTTCCGGGCCCCACCGCCGGCAGGGCAGTGGACTGGCTTGGCGGCAGGCTGCTGACCCTGTTGATCCCGAGGCGTCCGAACAGGTGGATCAGGCGATCTTCAACGGCGTCGGCGAGGGTGCCGACCAGGAGTAGCTGCCGTTCATCGCTGGCGGGCAGCAACGGCACCAGTGCTGCCAACGCTCCATCCTCTCCTTGGGTGAAGGTGGTTTCGATGCCGCTGCCGGAGTAATTCACCACCCGCACACGGCCCTGCAGTTCCTCATTGAGCCGCTCGGCCGCCCGGGCCAGGTCGAGCTTGATCACTTCACTGGGGCAGGACCCCACCAGAAACAGGGTGCGGATTTCAGGTCGCCGCTGCAGCAGTTCCCGGGCCACACGGTCCAGTTCCTCATGGGCGTCAGCCAGGCCCGCCAGATCCCGCTCGCTGAGGATGGCGGTGCCGAATCGAGGTTCGGCGAAGATCATCACGCCTGCGGCGCTCTGGATCAGGTGTGCGCAGGTCCGTGAACCCACCACGAGAAAAAAGGCATCCGGCATGCGCCGGTGCAGCCACACAATCGAGGTGAGACCGCAGAACACCTCCCGCGGTCCACTTTCCTTGAGCAGGGTTGGCCCGGCCATTGGCCATGTCCCGAGGAATCAGCCCACAACCTGACCTCTCCAGTGAGCTGGTGAGCCTCAGTCGCTGAAACTCTTCGGGATCAGAGGCGACGACGGAATCCGTCGTAGCGGTCGGAACGATCACTTTCGTCCAGCTTGCTGAGCCGCCAGACGTTGCGGCTCACACGGCGAGCCACCAGTCCGCCGCGCTCCACCTGCTCGCTGCAGGGGCGGGCGCCAAGCAGCAGGGTGACTTCCGCTGTTGTGAGCGGTGCGCCGGTGTTGATGGCCAGGGCGGTGAGCTCCAGGCGTTGGCGTAGCTGCCGGGCCCGTTCCACCTCGCTGTCCACGGCGGTTTCCAGCCAGGGCAGCTCCACCTTTCCTTCCTTCGCCAGCCGCTGCATCAAGCCGAAGCTCACCATGCCCAGGGCCTGGTCGGCATTCAGTTCGACGGCATTCACGGGGGATTGCTCGCTCATCACCGGGGTCCTCAGTGTTGATAAGCGGACGGTATCGGCTGCGCTTCGTCACGCAAGACCGCAGCTGAGGCCTGTGATCATAGCCGTCACCACCGAATTCATCCGGTACACTCCCCGCCATGACCCGTTTCGCCAGCTTCGAGGCCCGGGAGCGGCGGCGCGGTGGAAGCGCTCTCGTGACCGGCACTGAGGTGAAACCTCCCCAGGGAGGTGCGAGTTGTGTTGTGACCACGGATTCCGAATCCCCCAGGCTGCAGCGCCAGAACAGCCAAGTGCAGTCGATTGAGCTGCGCACCCATGTGTTCATCGACTCGCTGCAGCCTCAACTGGCGGCCTACATGGGCTCAGTGAGCCAGGGATTCCTGCCCATTCCAGGGGACGCCTGTCTATGGATGGAAGTGTCCCCGGGCATGGCTGTTCATCGCGTCACGGACATCGCCCTCAAGGCGAGTGATGTGCGCCTCGGCCAGATGGTGGTGGAGCGTGCCTTCGGATCGATGGCGCTTTATCACCGCGACCAGAGCACGGTGCTCCACTCCGGAGATGTGGTGCTGGAAGCCATCGGCAGCACGGTCGAGCAGCGTTCTCCGGCGGACGTGAGCTGGACGGAGGTGATCCGGGCGATCACACCGGATCATGCGGTGTTGATCAACCGCCAGAACCGCCGTGGCTCGATGATCGAGGCCGGCATGAGCATGTTCATCCTCGAAACCGAGCCCGCCGGCTATGTGTTGATTGCGGCGAATGAAGCGGAAAAAGCCTCCAACATCACCTTGGTGGACGTGAAAGCCGTCGGCGCCTTCGGCCGTCTCACCCTGGCCGGTCGTGAAGGTGATGTGGAGGAGGCTGCTGCGGCGGCCATGCGGGCCATCGAGACCGTCAACCGACGCTCCACGCTGCGCTGAGCCTCAGTTCAGGTTCAGCAGACGTCTTAGATCAGGGGCCAGGGCGCGAGCAGCTTTGCCGCGGCTGCCGAGACGGGTGAGTTGCGCTGGATTGAGTTCGCCATAGGTGCAGCGGGCTTCACGCACCCACAGCAGGGATTCGAACCCCCCTCCCGCATAGGCGGGTTGTGTGAGCAGTTCACCCCAACAAACGCCTTCGGCTGACGCCACGCAGGTGCCGGAAGGGGCGCTGATCACCATCGTGCTGCGGAAACAGGCACTGCGATAGGGAGAGCCCTGGAGTGCGTCGAGGAGACGCTGGATTTTGGCGTCGTTGCCGCTGGCATAGCGAGCGGAAAACAACCCCGGGGCACCCTGAAGTGCATCGACCTCAAGGCCGGAGTCATCGGCAAGGGCCCAGTGATTGGTCCGTGTCGCCGCAGCAGATGCCTTGAGGGAGGCATTCTCCAGGTAAGTCGCCCCTGTCTCGTCAACGTCGAGATCGTCGGGTTGACGCCGAACCTCAACGGGCAACGGTCCGAGCATGGCTTCGATTTCGGCAACCTTGATGGGATTGCCAGTGGCGATGATCAGACGTCGCAACGAACGGGGAGCTCAAAAGGCCCACCATTTTGGGGTTTAGCGGTAGGAATCTCTCGATCAACGTCAAAACCGAATGGCATGGGTTGAACATTCCACCCCTCGGCCAAAGGCTTCGGGACCATTCGGTGGCGTGAACTTATGCATCGGGGTGTCGTGCGGCAACGTCCTGTGCGGATGTGACCACAGGAACTACCACAGCAGTCCGGAACAGTGAGGGACAGGGTGATAAATTGAGCTTATCAGGTTCACTATGGACAGTGATCTTGGCTGTGCTTCCAATTGCTTGACGGGAAGGGATCCGGCAGACCAATGTCCCGAGCGAACATTCCACCCCTTCTCCCGGTAGGCAATGGCTAACGAAACCATGGGCATCGCCCTCGGCATGATTGAGACCCGCGGTCTGGTCCCCGCCATCGAGGCAGCTGATGCCATGACCAAGGCTGCCGAAGTGCGCCTAATCGGTCGTGAGTTCGTCGGCGGCGGCTACGTCACCGTTCTGGTTCGCGGCGAAACCGGCGCTGTCAACGCTGCTGTGCGCGCTGGCGCTGATGCTTGCGAGCGCGTGGGCGATGGCCTCGTGGCTGCTCACATCATTGCCCGCCCCCACCGCGAAGTGGAGCCTGCTCTGGGCAACGGCAACTTCCTCGGTCAGAAGGACTGAGATCTTCCGCTGAGCCTCTGACGAGGCACGCGAACGTCTCATCCCCCCTTCACCGACCTAACGGAGTTTTCCCATGAGCAAGAAGTACGACGCTGGGGTCAAGGAGTACAGGGACACTTACTGGACTCCTGATTACGTTCCCCTCGACACCGACCTGCTGGCCTGCTTCAAGTGCACCGGCCAGGAAGGTGTGCCCAAGGAAGAAGTAGCCGCTGCTGTGGCTGCTGAATCCTCCACCGGCACCTGGTCCACTGTGTGGTCCGAGCTCCTCACCGACCTCGACTTCTACAAGGGCCGTTGCTACCGCATCGAGGACGTCCCTGGTGACAAGGAGTCCTTCTACGCCTTCATCGCTTACCCCCTCGACCTATTCGAAGAAGGTTCCATCACCAACGTTCTGACCTCCCTGGTCGGCAACGTGTTCGGTTTCAAGGCCCTGCGCCACCTCCGTCTGGAAGACATCCGCTTCCCGATGGCCTTCATTAAGAGCTGCTACGGCCCGCCAAACGGCATCCAGGTCGAGCGCGACCGGATGAACAAGTACGGCCGTCCCCTGCTGGGTTGCACCATCAAGCCGAAGCTCGGCCTGAGCGGTAAGAACTACGGCCGTGTGGTCTATGAGTGCCTGCGCGGCGGTCTGGACTTCACCAAGGACGACGAGAACATCAACTCTCAGCCCTTCCAGCGTTGGCAGAACCGCTTCGAATTCGTTGCGGAAGCCATCAAGCTGTCCGAGCAGGAGACCGGCGAGCGCAAGGGTCACTACCTCAACGTGACCGCCAACACTCCCGAGGAGATGTACGAGCGCGCTGAGTTCGCCAAGGAACTCGGCATGCCAATCATCATGCACGACTTCATCACCGGTGGCTTCACGGCCAACACCGGTCTGTCGAAGTGGTGCCGTAAGAACGGCATGTTGCTGCACATCCACCGCGCCATGCACGCGGTGATCGACCGTCACCCCAAGCACGGCATCCACTTCCGCGTTCTCGCCAAGTGTCTGCGTCTGTCCGGTGGTGACCAGCTCCACACCGGCACCGTGGTCGGCAAGCTGGAAGGTGATCGTCAGACCACCCTCGGCTACATCGACCAGCTGCGCGAATCCTTCGTGCCCGAAGACCGCAGCCGCGGCAACTTCTTCGATCAGGACTGGGGTTCCATGCCTGGCGTGTTCGCCGTTGCTTCCGGCGGTATCCACGTGTGGCACATGCCCGCGCTGGTCGCCATCTTCGGTGACGACTCCGTGCTGCAGTTCGGTGGTGGTACCCACGGTCACCCCTGGGGTTCCGCTGCAGGTGCTGCTGCCAACCGTGTGGCCCTCGAGGCCTGCGTCAAGGCACGCAATGCCGGTCGCGAGATCGAGAAGGAAAGCCGGGACATCCTCATGGAAGCCGGTAAGCACAGCCCTGAGCTGGCCATCGCCCTCGAGACCTGGAAGGAGATCAAGTTCGAGTTCGACACCGTCGACAAGCTCGACGTTCAGAACTGATCGTTTTTACGGCCGGTTGATTCAACCGGCCCAACATTTTTCTAACTACCAGGATCCCCATGCCTTTCCAGAGCACCGTGGGTGACTATCAAACAGTCGCCACCCTGGAGACCTTCGGCTTTCTTCCGCCGATGACCCAGGACGAGATCTACGACCAGATCGCGTACATCATTGCCCAGGGTTGGAGCCCGCTCGTTGAGCACGTCCACCCCAGCAATTCCATGGCCACTTATTGGTCTTATTGGAAACTCCCCTTCTTCGGTGAGAAGGACCTCAACGTTGTTGTGAGTGAGCTCGAGGCCTGCCATCGCGCTTACCCCGACCACCACGTGCGCATCGTCGGTTACGACGCTTACACCCAGAGCCAGGGTTCCTGCTTCGTGGTTTTCGAAGGACGCTGATCCTCCGAATCTCTGGTTCCGAGCCCTGACCTGATCAGGGCTCCAGCTTTTTCCGGAGGGGCAGGTGCCCTTCCACCTCACGACGACACCCTCGGGCGGACATGGCAAGACTTTCCAGTCGCGAACTCGCACTCGAGCGCCGCAAGGCGCTGACCACCTCCGGTAAGAAGTCCTCCGTGGCTGAGGGAGATGGTGCCAACCGTGTGCGCACTGCCGCCGACGCACGTCCCACCCGCACCGATGCAGCTGCCGCTGTTGAGCCCATTGCTCCAGTTGCTGCTGCTCCCGTGAAGCCTGCGGTGTCGTTCACCCCGGCTTCTCCCTCCCGCAGTTCCCAGGTCAAGCCCCAGCGTCATCCCAGCCGGGACCTTGTGCTGGCCCGCCGTGAGGCCCTGTCCCGCCGCGGCAAGACCGCCGATACCAGCCGCGACCGCAGCCGCTCCGATGTTGCCCGCCAGGCCCAGGCGGCTGCTCCCGCTGCAGCCCCCGTTGAAGAGAAAAAATCCTGTGGTTGTGGCGGCAGCCGTGCTGCCGAGAAGGTTCAGCTGAGTGCTGCCACCGCATCCTTGAGGCCCCGTTCCGAGCGTCGTTCGGCGACTCCCAAGCGCCGCGCCATTGAGAACCCCAGCCGCGCGCTGGTGCTGGCCCGTCGCGAGGCCATGGCGAAGCACGGCAAGACCGCCGGCAAGCACCCCACCAGTGCAGCTGCGGTGGCCCGTCAGGCCAACCCTGATCTCACCAGCCGTGAGCTGGCCCAGCAGGTGCGTGAGCTCCGGGCGAAAGCCGGTGCCCGCAACAAGCAGAGCGCCGGTGTGACCCGTCCCACGGGCCCAAATCGCCACGGTGCCAAGCAGGCCGCTGCTGCCGATGCCCATTGGAAAGTTGGTGAAAGCACCACCACCTCCGGCCAGACCGTGACGGGCACTCAGGCCAACCGTTCGGTGAAGACCACCGGCAATGAAGCCAGCATCTGCCGCTCGATCACCGGCACCGAATATCTGGGCGCCGAAGTGTTCCAGACCTTCTGCCAGCAGGCTCCTGAGCCCACCACCCCCGCCAAGGTTCGCGTCACGGCCACCAGCCACGGCAACCGGGTCACCGGCAATGAGGTTGGTCGCTCAGAAAAGGTCACCGGCGATGAACCGGGCACCTGCAAGAGCGTGACGGGCACCGAATACATCTCGGCCAATCAGTCCGCTGCCTATTGCGGTGGTGGCAATGTCTCCCCCCGCAAGGTGGGCCTCAGCCTCACTGAACAGGGACGTCCCGTCAGTGGTGTGATGGTGGGCCGCTCGTCCAGCGTCACCGGCGACGAAGCCGGCGCCAACCGCAGCCTCACCGGCGATCAGTACCTCGGTTCCGATCCCCTGCCTGATGGTCGTCCCGCCGCCAAGGTGGGTCTGTCCGGAACCCTGTCCGGTACCGGTGTCACCGGCACCATGGTGGGCCGCTCCTCCCAGGTCACCGGCGATGAGTTCGGTTCCTGCCATCGCGTCACCGGTAATCAATACATCAGTGCCGAGCAGGTCAATGCCTTCTGCGGCAGCAAGCCTGAGCCCGAAGCCGCCAAGGTCGGCTTCAGCATCACCAACCGCAACCAGGTGGTGAGTGGCACCCGCACCGGTCGCTCGGAACGGGTCACTGGCGATGAGCCCGGCAGCTGTCAGGCGGTGACCGGTACTCCCTACGCCGGTCTTGAGCAAGCGGGTCAGCACTGCGGCACCCCTGCTGTCCAGGCCATCCGTGAGCGTACCCCCGTTCGTCGCGGCACCCCTTCCGCTGCGATGACTGGCATTCAGCCCGGCGTCGGTGGTGTGATGACGGGTGATCAAAAGGGTTCCTGTGAAGCCGTCACGGGTACGCCCTACGTTGGTGCCGACCAGCTGGCAACAGCCTGCGGTGCTGATGCACCTGCTGGCACCGATGCCAATGGTCAATCTCCGGAAGGAGCTGCCTGGACCCGGTTCAGCGTGATGTCTCCCGCCCGTGCCGCCCAGCAGCAGCGGGATGGTCAGGGTGCTGTGACGGGGACCTCCTATGAGGAGGGCAACCGCATCACCGGCCCTTTTGACATGGCCGGTGGCAAAGTTACCGGCACAGAGCAGTTCCGTTTCGACAACCGCGAGTTTCAGCGCCGTCAGTTCCAGCCCACCGTGGCCGTGGTGAGCGAACCGGCCGAAAAGCCTGCCTCCCGTGTGACCGGTGAGGGCTCCTCCACCAAGATCACCGGTGATGACTGGGATCGTGGCGAGCACGTCACCGGTACTGAAGGGGCTTCCGCACGTCGTCGCAACCCCACCCGTCCCGGTCCGATGAGTGCCATGGCTCCTCATGAGCGCAAGCGCAATGAAGAGAACGAGTGGCCCGTCAGCCGCGTGACCGGTTCCAGCGGCAACACCGAGAAGGGTTCCCTGATCACCGTCTCCGGCGGCGCACGGGGCTGATCCGCTGATGGTCCGCTCCATGCCTCTTCGCGGCGGGCGACCTCAGGCCCCCACGGCACCGACCCGACGCCAGCTGCAGAGCTTGGCTTCTGCGGCTGAGTCTCCGGCTCAGCCCAGCGAGCCAGCCAAGCTGGTTCAAGGGGCCATCGGAGGTGGTCGGGTCCGGTCAGCAGGCGATCAGCGCCAACCGGGTTGGGTGCGTCGTGACAAGGGTGCAACCACCTCGGTTCCGTTCAATCTCAGCCGTAGTTCCCTGCCTCTCACCCACCGGCAGCATCCCCTCACTGATGCTGCTGCCAATGCCCGCCTCCGCGACTATGAGCAGGAGGTGAAGGGTCGGTTTGATCGCATCGTCCCTCTGCTGCAGCGGGTTTCAGCGCTCCAGCACGAGCCCGATTTTCTTGACCAGGCGCAGCGTCTCACCCGGACTGAACTGGGTTTCGACCTTCCTCAGCACATTCTTGAGAAGGCCTGGGTGCGCCCCCTCGACATGCGGGCGCTGTTCGCCTGGTGCGTGTTCGAAAGCCATCGGCTGTTCAGTGATCGTTTTTTCCAGGACGATCCGCTGAATGGTGCAGTCGGCAGTGCACCCGCCCGCGAGTTCGAGCATTTTTTGCTCGACTGTGGCATTCATCTTCTGGATATCACTCCCTGCGCTGATGGTCGCCTGGCCCACACGGTGGCCTATGCCTTGCGCATTCCCTTCAGTGCGGTCCGGCGTCGTTCCCATGCCGGCGCCATGTTCGATGTGGAGAACACCGTCAACCGATGGGTGAAGACCGAGCACCGTCGCCACCGGGAGGGGATGCCGAATCCCTCCACGGAGCCGACCCGCTATCTGAAGGTGGTGACTTACCACTTCAGTTCCCTTGATCCTCAGCATCAAGGTTGTGCGGCCCACGGCAGCAACGATGAACTTGCTGCTTCAGCTGGTCATCAGCGGCTGCTCGATTTCCGTGAAGCGGTGGAGAACAGCTTCTGCTGTGGCGCATCCGTCGATCTTCTGCTGATCGGCCTCGACACCGATACCGACGCGATTCGTGTGCATCCTCCATCTCGCGACAGTGAGATGGAGCTCGATCAGTGGCTCTGCGCACGGGAGCTCCATGCCGCCACCGAGTCAATGACGGCGGATCAGGCCATGGCGCAGATCGCGGAAGCAGTCGAATCCGCAGCCCCCGGTGCGATGGATCCCGGCATGGTCACCTTCCTCACCCGGTTGATCGCCAATAATGTCTCTCAGATCGACTACGTGCAGGAGCTGCACGGGGCTCCATACCCTGATGCCGGCCATGCCGAGCGTTTCATCGGTGTTGGGATCGGCTTCAAGGAGGTTCACCTCCGCAACCTCACCTACTTCTCACATCTGGACACCGTGGAAGTGGGTGCTCCGGATCTGGATGTGGGGGTCAAGATCTTCAGAGGTTTAAACGTGTCCAAGGATCTGCCGATCCCGGTGGTGATCCGCTTCGATTACACGGGCAGTGTTCCCGGCGCCCGCGAGCGGGCGATCGCCGATTGTCATCGGGTGAATCAGGCCATCGCCGAGCGCTACGGCGAACTGGTGAATCAGGGCCTGCTCCACACTTGCCTCACCGTTCGGGATCGCAACCAGACGGTCCCGGCCGAGGTGGTCGGTTCCACCCTCGCCCCTCAGCTTCAGGAGGCTCACTGATCATGCTCATCGTCAAGGTCATCAAGCCGCTCGTCTCCACCAACCGCATTCCGGATTTCGAGCACAAGCATCTTCAGGTGGTGCAGGACGGCAGCGCCAAGAAGGTGGCTGTCGATGCCGTGGGTGCCAAGCCCGGCGACTGGGTGATCTGCGTCAGCAGTTCCGCCGCCCGCGAAGCGGCCGGAAGCAAGTCGTACCCCAGCGACCTCACCATCGTGGGGATCATCGACCACTGGGAACCGGACCCACCGAAAACACCGGCTCCAGCGCCGGCTCCAACCCCTGCTCCAACGGCAAATCCCACCGGAGGAGCGAGCGCCTGATGGAGATCATGCAGGTGATGGGCACCCTGGTGTGCAGCTTCCGCGTCGCGGGGCTGGATCACATGCACCTGCGCATCCTCCGCAACGCCAAGGGCAAGAAGCTGGTGGCCGTGGACCCCGTGGGTGCCCGTGAGGGCAACTGGGTGTTCACCGCCAGCGGCTCCGCCGCACGGCATGCCTGCCCGGACAACAAGGTCCTCACCGATCTGACCATCGGCGGGATCATCGATCACTGGAATCCGGACGGATAGGGAGCCTTCCCTCCCTCCGCCGTTTCCGTTCCGCTTCCACTTCTCTTTTCCCATGGCCACCCCGACCCCCACACCCCGTCGTCGCACCACCCGCAGCAGTGCCGCTGCGAACAAGACCGTTGATGTGAAGCCCGTGGCCACCCCTTCTGCTTCCGCCGCGACTCCGGCCCCGACCCCTGCACCCACCACAACCCGTCGCAGCGCCAGCACCACCGGCAGGAGTGCAGCGACCAGATCTGGTGGTGGCGGCAGCGTCGCCAAGCCTGTGGTCAACCCAGGCTCAGCCTCCAGCCCGGTTCAGGGCATCGCCCTTGGCATGATCGAGACCCGCGGCATGGTGCCCGCGATCGAAGCGGCTGATGCCATGACCAAGGCTGCTGAGGTCAGCCTGATCTGCCGCGAATATGTCGGTGGTGGTTACGTCACCGTGATGGTTCGGGGTGAAACCGGTGCGGTCAACGCAGCGGTGCGTGCTGGCGCCGATGCCTGTGAGCGCGTTGGTGACGGTCTTGTTGCCGCTCACATCATTGCCCGTCCCCATCAGGAGGTGGAACCTGCCCTGATCGTCAGCGGTGCGACACGTCGGCTCTGATATCACAGCTCCAGTACTACAGCCGTTCACAAAGAGCGCTCAGAACCAGGTGCCCTACCTAGATTCGCCGGCCAATCAACGACCAGCCCGATCCCGATCCCGCTCGCCGTTTTGACCCAGGAGCTCTCGCTTCCCATCCAGACCGCCTGGTTGATTCCTCTTTATGGATTCGCCGGCATGCTGGTGTCGCTGCCCTGGGCATCAGGATTCTTCCGCAGGGATGCCCATCGCCCGGCGGCCTATCTCAACATTCTTCTGACCTTGCTGGCTTTCGGCCACGGCAGCCTCATCCTCCAGCATGTGTATCAGTCCGGTCCGGTGGACCTGGCCTTCCCCTGGCTCACCGTTGCTGATCTGCAGCTGGACATCAGTTTCAGCCTTTCCCTCACCAACCTGGTGGCCCTGGAACTGATCACGGGCCTCAGTCTGTTTTCTCAGGTTTATTCCCTCGGCTACATGGACAAGGAGTGGGCCCTGGCCCGCTTCTTTGCCCTGCTCGGCTTTTTTGAGGGAGCGATGAGCGGAGTGGTGCTGAGTGATTCCCTGTTCCAGAGCTATTTCCTCCTGGAGATGCTCACCCTCTCCACCTATTTGTTGGTGGGCTTCTGGTACGCCCAGCCCCTTGTGGTGACGGCGGCCAGGGATGCCTTCCTCACCAAGCGCGTCGGTGACGTGCTGCTGCTGATGGGTGTAGTGGCCCTCTGCAGTTATTCCGGCGCGATGGGGTTCAACGATCTCTACGCCTGGGCGGCGCAGGATGCGCTCTCTCCCCTGGCCGCGACGTTGCTGGGGCTCGGTCTGATCGCTGGACCCACGGGTAAGTGCGCCCAGTTCCCGATGCATCTCTGGCTGGATGAGGCGATGGAGGGTCCCAACCCTGCCTCCATCCTGCGGAACTCCGTTGTCGTCACCTGCGGGGCGATCGTTCTGCTCAAGGTGATGCCGATCCTTCAGCTCTCACCCATTGCCGAAGGTGTGTTGCTGGTGATCGGCAGCATCAGCGCCATCGGTGGATCGCTGGTGGCCATCGCACAGGTGGACATCAAGCGCACCCAGTCGTACACGACCACGGCCCATCTGGGTCTGGTGTTCATCGCCATCGCCCTGCAGATTCCGGTTCTGGCCCTGCTGCTGCTGTTCTCCCATGCCGTCTCAAAGGCATTGCTGTCGATGAGCATCGGTGGCGTTATCGCGTCCACCAACTGCCAGGACATCACAGAGCTGGGTGGTCTGGGCAGCCGGATGCCCGCCACCACCACGGCGTTCATCGTGGGTGGTGCCGGTCTGGTGGGGTTCCTCCCTTTAGGTGGATTTCTTGCCCTGGCTCAGTCGATCGAGTTGCTCAGCGTTCGCTCGATCCCCTTCATGGGGATCTTTCTGTTGACCAACGCTCTCACGGCCCTCGGTTTGGTTCGGGTGTTCCGTCATGTGTTCCTGGGCAATCCGCTGATCAAGTCGCGCCGGTCGGCTGAGGTGAACTGGCAGATGGCGTTGCCGATGGTGGCCCTCTCTGTGGTGGTGCTGCTGACGCCATTCCTGCTGGTCCGCCTCGAATCCCTCGACGGTCTTCTGGCGTTTCCGCTCTGGGCTGCAGGTCTTGTGGTGGGCAGCGGTCTGATCGGGCTGATCGCTGGTGCCCTGCTGCCGTTGAGCAAGGCCTGGTCCCGTTCGCTCAACCCTTGGCTGCGCTGGTTCCAGGACCTGCTGGCCTACGACTTCTACACAGAGAATTTCTACCGAGTCACCATCGTCAATGTGGTGGCCCGTGTATCGCGCCTGGCCTCGTGGTTTGACCGCACCGTCGTTGACGGCTTGCTCAATGGTGTGGCCCGATTGTCGCTGCAGAGCGCCGAGGGCTTGAAGCTGAGTGTCAGCGGCCAGAGCCAGTCCTATGTGCTCACAGTGCTGGTGGCCATTGTTCTCTTTCTCACCACGGTGAGCTGGTTCCTTACCTGATCGCCCTGAGATGTTGCTTTCCCTGCTGCTCTTGATTCCCCTGCTGGGGGCACTGGCCTTGATCCTCTGGCCGGGATCACCCACCAGCAATCGGTTGCGCGAGGTGTCGATCGTGTTGCTGGCCGTTCAATGCGTGGCCAGCTTTGCCCTGCTGTTGCCCTTCGACCCCACGGACGCCGGACTTCAGCTGATTGAGCAGGCCCGCTGGGTCCATGCGATCGGTCTGGATTACGCCCTGGCGGTGGATGGATTGTCCCTGCCCCTGGTGCTGATGAACGGGGTGCTCTGCCTGGTGGCCGCCATCGCCTCGCGTTCGATTGAGAATCGCCCCCGCATCTACTTCGCCTTGCTGCTGGTGATCAGCGGTGCGGTGAACGGTGCCTTCCTGTCTCAGAACCTGCTGCTGTTTTTCCTGTTCTACGAGCTGGAACTGATTCCGCTGTGGTTGTTGATCGCTGTCTGGGGTGGTGCCAATCGGGCCTATGCCGCCACCAAGTTTCTGATCGTCACGGCGGTGTCCGGTGTGCTGATCCTGGCGGCCTTCCTGGGGCTGGCGTTCGTCAGCGGCACGATGGATTTCAGCCTGCAGCCGATCCTGGCCGGTGAGCTCGGAATGACGGCGCAGCTGGTGCTGATGGGTGCACTGCTGATCGGTTTCGGCATCAAGATTCCCCTTTTCCCCTTCCACACCTGGCTTCCGGATGCCCACACCGAGGCCTCGACGCCGGTGTCGGTGCTGCTGGCCGGGGTGTTGCTCAAGCTGGGGACCTACGGCCTGCTGCGGTTCTGCCTCGGACTGTTCCCGGAGGCCTGGCAGCTGGCCTCCCCCTGGCTGGCGGCCTGGGCCGCGATCTCGGTGCTTTACGGCACCCTGGCCGCCATTGCGCAAACCGACATGAAGCGGATGGTGGCCTACAGCTCAGTTGGCCACATGGGCTACGTGCTGCTAGCGGCGGCCGCCGCCACACCGCTGGGCTTGATGGGTGCCCTCTTCCAGATGGTCAGCCATGGCTTGATCTCCGGAGTGCTCTTTCTGCTGGTTGGAGTGGTCTACGCCCGCACCGGCACCCGCGATCTCAACGTGTTGCGCGGTCTGTTGAACCCGCAGCGCGGACTACCGCTGACCGGCTCTCTGATGATCATCGGTGTGATGGCCAGCGCCGGTATTCCTGGCATGGCGGGCTTCATCTCCGAATTTCTGATCTTCCGCGGAAGCCTCCAGCCTTTCCCGATCGCCACATTGCTGTCGATGGTGGGCTCTGGTCTCACGGCGGTGTATTTCCTGTTGCTGGTGAACCGCGCGTTCTTCGGTCGTCTCGCCATCGCCCCCGGCGAGGTGGTGAATCCCCGTATTCTCGACCGTGTTGCCTTGCGGGAACAGGTGCCTGCCATTGCTCTCAGCCTTGGTGTTCTCGCCCTTGGCCTGGCGCCGGAACTGCTGTCGAACCTCAGTGAAGCAGCCACCACGGGGCTGAGTCAGATCAGCGGAGGACTTTCATGACCACCACCCTCAAGCCCACCCCAGCGGCACCTCCGTTGCTGCCGGATCAGGAGGAACTGATCCGTCGGCTGCTGAGCGACACGCCGCTGCTCAAGGACACGCCGGACCATCTGCTCCAGGTGGTGAATGTGCTGGAGAGTTACGGCATCGTCCTGGATGCCTACAGCAAAAACCTGGTGGATCAGGGGGAGACGCAATTGCTCAATCCCTTCCCGGTGTTCCGCTTCTTTCATGAGGGCTTCAATCTGAAGCGGCTGTGGAAGCACCTGCTGGGGGACCGCATCAACTTTGAGTACGCCGAGTACTGCCAGAAGGCGATGTTCTGGCACGGCACCGGAGGTTTGGATGCTTACCTCGACACGCCTGAATTCGCTGAAACCTGCCAGCGGATCATTCAACGCAAGGCTTCGCGGGATCCGTTGCTGGCGCTCACCAATCGCCTTTATCCAGGATTTGCTCCTGAATCGATCCGATCGCTCACCACGATCTATTGCCTCGGTCTCTTCTGGCGGGTGATGAGTGATCTGTTCGTCGACATGGCCCGTCGCTATGCGATCAAGGAGATCACCTGCGTTCGCGATGTGGTGCATCACATCCGCGACGGATTGGTGGCTGCGGCCGGCAACCCGATTACTTACAAGGTGACCGTGGGTGGTGAGGAGATCTGGGTGTTGCCTCCCGAGGCCGGTCTCACCTTTCTGGTGGATGTGGCCGTGCCTTACGTGGAAGCCGTGTTCTTCCGCGGCATGCCGTTCCTGGGAACGGTGTCCTACAACGCCCAGGCCCGTCAGATCTCACCGGACATCAGTGATTTCAAGTACGGCGCCCTTTACGCCGATCCGATTCCCAGCATGGGGGCGGGCATTCCTCCGAGCCTGTGCATGCAGGACATGTACCGCCATCTGCCCGATGAACTCAGCCGCTGGTACGACGACAACGGCCGGGGGCAGACCGACGTGCACGTTCAGATCTGCGTCAGCTTCCAGAAGTCGATGTTCTGCGTGACCAATGGCGCCATCGCCGGCACCATGCTCCATCCCTTGGACACCGACGATCCAGATCAGCAGGCGGCCAACCGTGCCTACGCCGAGACGTGGTCGGCGCGGCTGATGGGCTGCCAGCGGGTGGCGCTCCTCTAGGTTTTCAACAGGACCAATGACAACGATGGATCAGTGGCAGGAACGCAAGCGTCCGGTCTGTCTGGAGCGACGCTTCGAGTTCGATGGCTACAGCTCCACCAGGGATTTCCTCGACAAACTGGGCGAGCACAGCGAGGCCACCCAGCGTTTTCCGGACATTAGCTTCGGGAGCACCTATGTGAACATCACGCTCCGGCCCGAGGCCGATGGCGATGAGGCGCAGCTGAGCGAAGCCGACCACGCTTTTGCCGCCCAGATCGATGCCCTCCTCGGTTGATCTGGCGGCGAATTACGCCGAATCCGGCGTGGCTCAGGTGCTGGAGCAGCTGGATCAGGAGCTAATCGGCCTTGTGGCGGTGAAGACGCGGATCCGTGAGATTGCCGCCTTGTTGCTGGTGGACCAGGCGCGACAGCAGCTGGAACTTCCCAGCACAGCCCCAAGCCTTCACATGTCGTTCACGGGCAATCCCGGCACGGGAAAGACCACGGTGGCGCAGCGGATGTCGCAGATCCTGCATCGCCTCGGATACCTCCGCAAAGGCCATGTGGTGACGGCCAGCCGCGACGATCTGGTGGGGCAGTACGTCGGGCATACCGCTCCCAAAACCAAGGAGATGCTTAAGCGAGCTCAGGGGGGTGTGCTGTTCATTGATGAGGCTTACTACCTCTACAAGCCAGACAACGAAAGGGACTACGGCGCTGAGGCGATTGAGATCCTGCTGCAGGAAATGGAGAGCCGGCGTGGCGATGTGGTGGTGATCTTCGCGGGATACAAGGACCGGATGGATCGCTTCTACAGCTCCAATCCGGGGCTCTCCTCCCGGGTGCCCCATCACCTGGATTTCCCGGATTACAGCGATGCGGACCTGATGGCGATCGCCGGGTTGCTGTTGGATGCGCAGCAGTACCGCTTCAGCGCGGAGGCCGAGCAGGCCTTTGCCGAGTACATCGCACTGCGGCGCCAGCTGCCCTTTTTCGCCAACGCCCGCTCCATCCGCAATGCCATCGATCGGGCCCGGTTGCGGCAGGCCAACCGCCTTTTTGCGCGCATGGCCGAAGCGCTCACCAAGGATGATCTGATCACCATTGAGGCTCCGGACATCCGGGCGAGTCGGGTGTTTGCCGGGCAGGTGGAGGGGCATTACCCGGTGGAGAGCGATGCGTGATCAGCCAGGCCACGGCCACACCCACCAACACGGCTGTGGCGCCATGGCCCTGCAACAGACCAAGGCCCAGGATCAAGGCCACCAAGGGTGAGCGCAGCACTGTGAGATAGATCGCGCCGGTGATGCCACCGCACCAACTCCCCAGGCTGCCCAGGTTTGGCGATAGCTCGTGCAGGCCGACACCCGCAGCGCAGGCGACCAGGAACAGTGGGAAGAAGATGCCGCCGCGCCAGCCGGTTTCCAGGCAGAGGCCCAGCAGCAGCAGCTTGACGATCGCCGAGATGATCAGAAGGAAGGCATTTGTGCTGCCTGCACCCTCCAGCAGCGGACGCAGTTGCTCCTCTCCAGCGAAGGGCACCAGGGGCAGCCAGTGCATGGTGATGCCCAGCAACAGCCCCGTTAGCGCCGGCCACCAGCGCCAGTGGGCCAGGAGCTGCCGCGGTTCAAGCCAGCTCCGCCAGCGCAGCAGCAGCCAGCCGAGGCCCCAACCCACCACACCGGCCATGGCCCCTGAGCTGAGGGTGCCGAGATCATCCCCGAGGTTGCTGGGCCAGCTGTAGGCCATGCGCTGCAGGCTGCCGCCACTGGCCTGGTCGATGCCATGGAAGGCGGCGAAACCTGCCAATCCCCCGAGGGTGCCGGGTGTCCAGCGTGCGATCAGATCACGCCGCTGACTGGTCTGAACGACAGCCCCCCCCAGCAGTGGAAAGCCGAACAGGCCAAGACTGCCGGCGGTGGCGGCCAGCTTGAGGTCGTGGTCTCGCCCCCGCCAGATCCGTTGACTGATCACTGCGGCCAGGCGGGTCATCAGGGCTTCTGGGCCGATGCTGCCGCCGCCGATCTGGGCCAGTGCGGCACCGAGGATGGCTTGGACGTTGTTGCGAGGTGGTGCATGATCTGGATCCCGCAGATCGGCGATCGTCTCCGGCAGCTCCGGCAGCAAGGTGTGCTCACCGGCGCGATGCAGCTGGCTGAGCACCACGCCGATGCCACTGCAGATCGACAGCGACCAGACCCACGGAATCTGCCGGTCCAGCCCTTCCACCACCGGATCCCCCCAGAGCGCTTGGGTCATCAGGCCGATCAGCCCCATAAACAGGGCGACCCCTGCTCCACTGATGGCTCCTGTGAGCAGGGCCAGCGCGCTGAGACGAAGCTGAGTCACCAGTGGGGATCGGTGGCGAAGTCCACCGATAACTGTCCAGATTTTGAAGGTGGCACCGTGCTGATGCAGGCCCGTACCACCTTGCCGTTCAACTCGATCTCACAGGCGCCGCAGCTGCCCCCCAGGCATCCGGTGGGAATGGCAACCCCCGCCTTGGCAGCAGCCTGCAACCAGTCGCTGCCAACGGTCTCCTGTGTGGTGTGGCCATCCGGCCAGCGCACGGCGATGCTGCTCACGACTGCAACAGGGGTGAGAGGTCCACATGTTGCTCGAAGGCATCGGCCAGGCGTTCGAGCAGTTGATGGCGGTGCTCCCCATGGTTCGGCAGGTTGGTGGCCAGGTCCGTCAGCCCCTTGCGTTTGCGCAGTTGATTCAGCCAATGACGCCGCCAGGGGCCGTTGTCGAGAAGACCATGCAGATAAGTGCCGATGATGGTCCCACCAGATGGCGTTGAGCTCCACCAGCCGAGACCCGGCTCATGGCAGAGCGGCAGCAGGTCATCGCTGGCCTGGGTGCTGCCGTGGTGCAGTTCGAAGCCGGAGATCGGGGTTGTTTCCGGCCAGAGCGCTTGCACCTCGCGTTGCCGCAGGGCCTTTGTTCCACCGAAGCGCGTGGTGAGGGGCAACAGCCCGAGCCCGGGCCAGGGCCCAACCCCATCGCCTCCCTCCAGTTGATCTGGGTCGTGCAACGCGCGCCCGATCAGCTGCATGCCACCGCAGATCGCCAGCAGTGAGCCTCCACGACTGGTGAATTCCACCAGTTGACGGTCCAGTCCGCTGCTGCGCAGAGCCTCGAGGTCCCGCAGGGTCTGTTTGCTTCCGGGCAGCAGCACAGCATCAGGGCTTCCGAGGCTGTCGCCAGGGTGTACCCAGCGCAGCCGCAGGCTGGGTTCTGCTTCCAATGGGTCCAGATCGGAGAAGTTGCTGATTGACGGCAACTTCAGCACCGCGATCTCCAGATCGGTGGGCCCTCGGCTCGGTTTGCGCTCCAGCAGATCGAGGGAATCCTCCGGTGGGAACAGATCGTTCAGCCAGGGCATGACGCCAAGCACCGGAACGCCTGTGTGTTGTTCCAGCCAGCTGCGCCCTTCATCGAACAGCTCCCGTCGCCCGCGGAAACGGTTGATCAGGATGCCTTTGATCAAGTGCCGTTCCACCGGGCGCAACAGTGCCAGCGTGCCGACGATCTGGGCGAAGACGCCGCCGCGTTCGATGTCCGCCACCAGCAGGCAGTTGGCGCGGAGGTACTGAGC
Source organism: Synechococcus sp. A15-28 (assembly GCF_014280175.1). GTDB lineage: Bacteria > Cyanobacteriota > Cyanobacteriia > PCC-6307 > Cyanobiaceae > Parasynechococcus. The sequence goes on along the minus strand of NZ_CP047931.1, from coordinate 1,500,880 downwards.
CAGTCGCAGGTTGGTGAGGTCCCGTCGCTGCAGATTCACCTCCACCGGACTGCCGGCCCCCTCCAGCACCAGCCGGCCTTGGGGCCACCGCTGCTGCAGCTCGCTCAACCCGCTGCGGATCGCCTGCCAGCCGGGACGGAACCAGTCGCGGTAGTAATGCTCTGCTCGGGCCAGGCCAACGCTGCGGCCGCCATGGATCACCTCACTGGTGCTGTCGCCCCGCGGCTTGAGCAGCACCGGATTCATCGCACAGCAGGGCTCCAGACCGGCAGCCCAGGCCTGCATCGCCTGGGAGTACGCCATCTCGCCGCCATCGGCATCCACCCAGGCGTTGTTGCTCATGTTCTGCCCTTTGAACGGCAGGGGTTGTTCACCGTGGCGGCGCAGCACCCGGCAGAGGGCGGCGGTCATCAGGGATTTGCCGGCACCACTGGAGGTCCCCAGCACCATCAGTGGACGCTGCACGTTCAAAACGGCCAGCGGCGCCGCAGCGCCTGCCGTAGACGATCGTTCCAGCCCGGTGGCTGCAGCAGCTCAGCCTGACGGGCCTCCAGCAGATCCCGTCCCAGGGGTGTGAGTCGAAAGCGACTGGTGAGCCCCTGGCCGTCCACTTCCCGCCGCAGCACGCCCACGGTGATCAGCCAGCGCAGATCGTCTTCAAGGTGTTCCCCATCCCGTGGCCAGGTCGGGCCACGACCGAAGCGGGACTTGTCTTGCCAGATGGTGTCGGCATCCAGCCCCTGCCGCTGCAGCTCCCGGTATAGCGCTGCCGAAAAGGGCAGGCAGCGCATGGAGCGCAGGGCCCGTGCTCGGCTGCGTTGATCAAGAAGCTCAGTGGGATGCTCGATGGCGGAATCTCCCAGTGCTGGCAGCCTACGGA